>JAYUCN010000126.1:0-6066 GCA_043740335.1 Planctomycetota bacterium | reverse complement strand
CGCGTCGCGGGCATCATCCTGACACCCGACTCGCGCGACGCGGAGCCGTTTCGCCAGATGATCGGCCAGGCAACCGGACAGACCATCCCGGCGGGGCTCATGGTGGTGGTGTGTCCGCGCCCGATGGTCGAGTCGCTACTGACGGAGAATGCTGGCGATGAGGGGTGGCGCGAGGAGTCCTGGCAAGAGCAGCAGGTCCTGCCCGTCATCGTCTCGACGCGCGACGGCTTCCGGTTCGGGTTCTTCCCGCTGGACGAAGGCAGTCTCGGGGGCGAGGGTTCCGGGTAGGTCGCCAGGGCGTTGCAGGAACCGGTGCGTGCGCTCACCGCAGTGCGACGACCCAACTCGCCGCGAGCGCCGGATCGCCGCGCTCGCGCATCGTCGTGCAGAGCACGCGCAGCGACGGGGCCGGCTTCTCGACGCGCACGGCACCATCGACCTCGATCGCAAGGTCCTTGCCGAGATCCCACAGGCGCGCATCGAGCCAGGCTTCACCGGCTGTGACCTCGTGCGTCTCGACGACGATCTTGTCGGCGACGATCGTGCCGTGCAGCCGCTGCCCCTTCTTCGGCTCGCCCACGCGCAGCCAGTAGTGGTCCTTGACGACACCGTCGGTCGGTTCCCACCAGATCTCCTTCGGCGTCGGCGTGCGTACCTTCGCCACGAGCAGTGCGAGCAGGTCGCGATCGGGCAAGCCCGTGTGGCCATTGTTCTCGACCAGCGTGAACCTCGTCGGGTACAGGCCCGGGTGCGCCTGCTTGAGCTCCGCGAGCATCGCATCGAACTTCTCGCAGCGCTCACGCCGCCCGTACGCCGTGTCACGCCCACCGACCATGAACGAGAACGGCAACGTGTGCAGTCCGACCGGCGACGTCTCGCCGTCGGTCGGAGCCGACGCACTCGCGTGTACCGTCGCGAAGCGATGCGGCAGTTTGGGTCCGATCGCGAACGCGCCGTAGCCGCCGTGGCTGTAGCCGATCGCAATCACGCGGTCGGGGTTCACGTCATCGCAGACGACGAACTGGCGGATGAGCCGCTCCAGCACGGGGTAGAAGTAGTCGGTGTAGAAGCCGTTCCACTCGTCGGTCGGCGCCCGCAGTGCGCAGTAGAGGTAGCCGCCCGCCTCGGGGTGGTCCTTGTAGTAGATCTGCATGTGCTGCCACTGCGAGTCGTTGACCTCCTTCGGCACGCCGCCACCGCCGTGCATGGCGATGACGAGCGGCCAACCTCCCGCAGGTTTCTCGCCGACCTGCTTGCAGGTGAACGGACTCTCCTTGTCGCCCGCGCGCACGACGTTCGCAGCGTGGTCCTTCTGGAGTCCGGGGCGCTCGGCCTTGCAGAACGCGGCGAACACGAGGGCGCGCAGGTGTGCGTCGCCGTCCACCGTGCGCAGCTCGGCATCGAGGTTGCGGTCGAACTCGAACTTCGCCTGCGTCGCTGCGTCGGCGGCGAAGAAGCGATCGATCTGCGCGCTCAGGGCTGCGTCCTGGAAGATCAGGTCGAGCGGCGCGCCGATGTTCATCTCGCCGGGCGGCAACCCTCGCGTCGGTGCATACCTCGCCGACTCGTCGGTCCCCCACAGTTCGATGCCGCGCCCCCAACCCGCCGCGAAGCGCTCGCTCGTTTTCGCGAACGACACGGCCCAGAGATGATGTTCACGATCCGCACCCGCACACTTCGCCGCATCGCCGACGAACCAGCCGCGATCGAGCCCCGCCGGATCCGGCTCGTCGGCCCCCACGAACCGCCACGCCGCCCCGTCCCAGACCTCGACCCACGTGTGGTTGCCGTCCTTGTGCGGCCACTTCACGGAGATCAACCGCGCCGGCACGCAGCACGCGCGGCACGCGTCAGCGAGCAGGATCGCCAGCCCCGTGCAACTCGCCTTGCCCTGCGCGATCGACGCACTCGGCGCCTGGTCCGCGCGCGCGCGGCCCGTCGAGTAGTGCACCTTCAGTACCGCGAAGATCGTCTCGTTTAGCTTCCTCGCCGCTTCGCCCGGCGTCGCGCACGCGCGCACCAAAGGCAGGAACCGCGTCGTGAAGTCCGTGCGCCAGTCCTCGCGCGCTTCGTTGGCCTGCGCGTAGGGCAGCACATAGCCGAGGAACAGTTCGTGGGACAGGTCCTTGCCCCACGGCACGGCCGCACGCGCCTCGTGTGCCTGCCGAACCTCGCGCAGGAGGAACGTCGCGTCGAGTGACCTCGCGTCGGTCTCCGGCATGTGCTGCAGCAGGAACTGCAGCGCCGCCCGCTGCGCATCGGGGACCGCGCTCCATGCGCGTTCGAGTTCCGCGCGGTTGTCGCCGGCGCACGCGAACGCGGCGGCGACGGGTTCGGGGACCTGCGCGAGCAGCGGACCGATGGCGCAGCACGAGAGGACGGCAAAGACGCGCAGCATGGCGTCGTTGTAGCATCCGGCGCCGCGAACGAAATCGCCCACCGCCGGGACGAAGCACGGACCAGCCAAACGCACGTCCGCAGAAGTCAGCGACCACGCAACCTCGCCTGCCCCCTGGATCCGAGCCCCGAGCACTGGCAACCTGGACCGGATGTTCTCCCCCAATCTCGCCCGGCGCGCCGTCGCCGCTGCCCGCACGTTCCAAGCCAAGGAATACTGGCAACGATTCTGCGACGCTGATGTGCTCGCCTTCGAGCTTCCCGACGAACCGCAACTCGTCTACGCAACGATTCTGGGCGCCGGCGGAGAGCACTTCGGCATCTCATTGTTTCGCGGTGAACGCGCACTCGACCAACTGCGCGAGATCACGACCAACGCCCACCCGACGTTCATCGGTACGATGCTCGTCCTCAGCTTCGATCCGCCCGGCTCGGTGCCGCCCGAGCGGCGCAGCGTGGCTGCAGCCGCTGGCATATCCGACCGCATCATTCCCGTGATCTTCACCGTCGACCCTGGCATGCGGACCCGCGATCCGCGCAATGCGGAACTGCGCTGCTTCATCACGGTGCTCGACGCCATCGAACTCGCCGACGCGCGCGGTCTGCTCAAACCTCGGCGGTTCCAGGCGCACCGGGCGTGCAAGATGCTGACCTTCCGCGTGACGGGCGGCGGCCACGAACTCGACGTGGCCGCGCGCTACCAGGAGGTGCCCGGACCATCCTCCGCGACGGCAATCGTGCTGCCCTGGCCGATGCCCGAGCTGCCGCTCATCGATGCCCACTGGGTGATCGGGCTCGAGCCGGCGCCGATGGCGATCGAAGGCGAGGCGGGCCTTCCCTGTTTCCTGCTTGCTGCGGACGCGGACGACGGCCACCTGCACGACATGCGGGTCGTGGTCGTCGCGGACGACGACCTGGAGGACATCGCGCAGGAGCTGGCGGACGTGTTCGCCAGCCCTCGCGAGGGCGGTGAAGGCGGCGTGCCTCGGCGCCTGACCTTCGTGCACAAGCGACTGCACGACGCGTTGGCCGCGCCGTTGACCGAGTTCGGCGTGACGGTGGATCTGGTCGACAACCACCCATTCATCAAGCAAGCCGTGCGCGCCTTCAGCGAGCGCAAGGCCGCGCGCGATCCCGAACACGTTCCCGCGGCCGACGACACCGAGGGCTGGCGCGGAGCACTTGCCAGCTTGTGGCGCCGTGTCGAGGACCACAAGGACGCGGTCGGCCTCGAGTCCCGGAAGGCGCTCGCCACCTTCTTCGGCGACGCCGAGGCACTGACCAGGCTGGCAGCCACGCGTGCGCAGTTGCCGCGGTCGGCCTTTCGACAGTGGTTCCTGGTCGCCTACCGCGGCAAGAACGCGCGCCGCACACTGGCGGAGCGGCTGCTCGACGAACCACTGCCCACCCCCGAACGATTGCTGCTGCAGGCGAACGTCGCGGCACGGGTGGGCATCTACCGCGTCACGCGCGTCCAGGCGCCCCTCGTCGTTCTGTCCGACATCCTCAGCGACTATCAAGTCCGCGAAGGGCGGACTGCCCGGCAGCTTCTGGGAGACCTACTCGGCAATGGCCAATTCCGAGAGTGGCACGATCGTGCTCGGCGCGCGCGAAAGCGAGACGGGCACGATCCAGTTCGATGGCCTGAGCCAAGAACAGATCCGCAAGTACGAGAAGAACCTGTGGGACTGCCTGCACGACCGCCACAAGGTCAGCACCAACCTGCTGACCACCAGCGACGTCACCGTCGTGTCGATCGACGGATCGCAGCTGCTCGTCGTCCGCGTACCGCGCGCGGATCGCCGCCAACGCCCGGTCTACTTGGGTCCGAACCCGCTGGCCAACACCTTCCGCCGCCAGCACGAAGGTGACTACCGATGCAGTGACACGGAGGTTCGCCGCATGTTGTCGGATGCGGCCGACGAGTCGCGCGACTCACGCCTGCTCGAGCATTTCACGCTCGACGACCTCGACCAGACGAGCCTGCAGCAGTACCGGCGACTCCTCCAGACCGTGAAGGTCAATCACGCGTGGTTGAGACTCGCCGATCCGGAGTTCCTCGAGCGACTCGGTGGCTGGCGATGTGACCGCGCAAGTGGCAACGAGGGCCCGACCCTCGCAGCATTGCTGATGTTCGGGAAGGTGCATGCGATCCAGGATCCGGAAGCTGCCCCCGCGTACTGGGTCGACTTTCGCGAGAAGCTCGATCCCACGACCCGATGGAGCGATCGCATCTACTCCGACGGAACCTGGGAAGCGAACCTGTTCCAGTTCTACGGTCGCGTGTGGCCGAAGATCGCCAGGGCCTTGCCAGTCCCATTCCGCCTCGAGGGCGTCACGCGCAAGGACGAGACGCCGGCTCACGAGGCGCTGCGCGAAGCCTTCGTGAATGCCATCGTGCATGCGGACTACGCTGCCGCGGGGGGAATCGTCGTCGAGCAGTACCCGGATCGCATCGTGCTCGCCAATCCAGGCACGTTGCTGGTGTCGCTCGAGCAGTACTTGCGCGGTGGGATCAGTGAGTGCAGAAACTTGTCCTTGCAAAAGATGTTCGCCATGCTCGGCCGTGGGGAACGCGCCGGCTCGGGAGTCGACAAGATCGTCGCGGGTTGGCGCTCGCAGCACTGGCGCTCGCCACAAATCCGCACGCAGCATCAGCCCGACCGCGTCGAGCTGACGATGCCACTGGTCAGCTTGCTCCAGCCGGACACCCTGGATCATCTGAAGGGGACGTTCGGACCGCGCGTCGACGAGCTGAGTCCCACCGAGTTGCAGGCCGTTGCCACCGCTGCTGGGGAAGGGTCTGTCTCCAACCGAAGGCTGCAGGATCTGTCGACGGACCACCCCGTGGACATCGGCAAGATGTTGCAGAGTCTGGTGGAGCGAGGCTTCCTGTATTCCGACAACCGCCGCCGGTGGACGAGCTACCGGCTCGTCGGGGAGGAACAAGAGCAGGCCAGCCATCAGGCGTCGCTATTCGATGCCGCGTCGCCAAGGGAGCACCAGGAAAAGGGAGCGCCCAGCTCCACACACAACGGGGGGGACTCCACACATTTGGGGGGGGACTCCACACACTCGGGGCCTGGGGACTCCACACATTTGGCCGGAGACTCCGCACACTTGGCCCGAGACTCCACACATTCGCCGCCCTCGCCAGCGGGAGACAGCGCGCTGGACCTACGGAACCTCGAGCACATCGCACGACCTGTAGCCAGTCGGAGCAAGGTCAGCCCTGCCACGATCCGTGCGACCATCCTCGCCATGTGCCGCGAACGGTTCCTGACCGCCGACGATCTCGGAGCTCTGCTCAGGCGCAACGCAGCCGGCCTCCGGGATCGGTTCCTGAAACCGATGGTCAAGGAGCACAAGCTGCGCCACCGCTACCCGGGCGCATCGAACCGTCCCGATCAGGCCTACATCGTGACCGACGCGCCGCCGAAGCCATGAAGCTCCAGTTCGACGGCAACCAGACCTTCCAACTCGACGCGGTGCGCGCCATCGTCGACCTGTTCGAAGGCCAGCCGCACAGCGAATCGACCTCTTCGCCACTGCGACTCCAAGACTACGGCGCCTTGTTCGCGGGCCAGACGCAGACCGAACTCGGCGTCGGCAACCACCTGATCCTCGACGACGCGCGCATGCTGCAGAACACGCGCACCGTCCAGGAAC
>JAYUCN010000125.1:0-2479 GCA_043740335.1 Planctomycetota bacterium | reverse complement strand
GCAACCACAGTCCGAGTGCTGCCAACGCCGCGGACACGGTCAACAATCCGATCGGTGAGATGCGGTGTGCGATCGGGCCGGCGAAGAAGCGCAATGGGAACATCAGAATGGACCCGTAGACGAGCACGAGCACGCCGTGGAAACTCGCTGTCTTGCTCAACACCGATTCGAGCCACTGTCCCGTGCCCAGTTCGGTGGCGGCGGTCACCGCCATCATGGCAACGAACAGCAAGAACAGCGGATGCAGTGCGGCCCACACCATCTCACCAGCCGCGACACCCGAGGCCGTACGTTCCGTCTTCGGAAAGGTGACGCCGAGTACGCAGAATCCGTACGCCACGGATGGCACCAGGCAGAGGCCCCACGCCACGTGCCAACCGACCCCGCACTCGTGCAGTCCGTACCAGAGCAGCCCGCCGACGATGACGCCGCCCGGCCACCAGGCGTGCAGCACGTTCAGCTTGTGCGTCTTCTCGGCGGGATAGATCGTTGCGATGAGCGGGTTGATGACGCCTTCGACGAGGCCGTGCGCGACACCGACGACGAACATCGTCGTCTTGGCCCAGAACAGGCTCGCGTCGGTTCCCGTGCCAGAGGCGAACAGGAACCCCGTGACGCCGACGAGGTGCAGCAGGCACGCGAGCAGCAGCAGCGCCCTCATGCCCAGGAAGTCGCACAACGGCGACGCGATCGCGATCACGTAGCCCATGCCGTAGAACCCCATGCCGAGCACGGCACCGATGAGATCCTTGTCGGCACTCAGCGAAACGCCGAGTTCGTCGATGGCGGCGCCGCGGATGGCGAAGAGAGCACCACAGGTGGCGAGTGACAGGCAGCTCGCGACGAACAGACGCCGATGCATGGAGACTCCGGGGGGAAGAGGGCCGCGCAAGTTCACCACGTCGGCGGCCCCGCGTCACGGTTGCCGTGGCGGTTCCCGCGCGCCGATGCGTCCGTTCTTCTCCAAGCGCCCGAGCATACGCAGCAGTCCATCGAGGATCGTCAGCGGATGCGGCGGGCAGCCGGCAACGAACAGATCCACGGGCAACCCCGCGCCCGGCACGCCGCCGAGCTGCTGCGGATTGTGCAGGAACGGCCCGCCCGAGATCGCGCAGGCGCCGACCGCGATGACGATCTTCGGCGGCGGCACCGCGTCCCAGGTCTTCCGCAGCGCGAGGGCCATGTTCTCGCTGACACAACCGGTGACGAGGATGCCGTCGGCGTGGCGCGGCGACGCGACGACCTGGATACCGAAGCGAGAGAGGTCCCAGCCGACCGTGCTGAGCACGTTGACGTCGGCCTCGCACGCGTTGCAGCCACCGGCACTGACCTGGCGCAACTTCAACGAACGACCGAACAGACGCCGCAGCCGCTTGTCCAGCGCCTGCGCGAGGTGCAGTTCCTCACCGGCAGCGACGACGAGGTCCTCGCGCCGCGAGGCGGACAGCCGGTAGTCACCCGAGTACGAGATCGCGCCCTCGGGGCAGGCGTCGCTGCAGTCCGTGCAGAACAGGCAGCGGCCGAGGTCGATGCGGACCTCGTGCTTGCCCGCCGCCTCGAGGACCTGGATCGCCGTGGTCGGGCAGGCGTCGGCGCAGGCGCGGCAACCGGCCTTGCACTTGCCGGCATCGACGACCGGGCGGCCGCGAAAACGGTCCGGCATCGGGGGTGGCGGCGCCGCCGGGTAGCGCATCGTGCGGTGGCCTTGCTGCAGGCGGGCGAGCAGGGTGCGGAGCATGGTTCGTCCTCAGAGATCGTGGCCGCAGTAGGAGAGGTTGAAGCTCTTGTTGCAGAGCGGGAAGTCGGAGATCTCCTGGTTGCGCATGGCCAGCGCCAGTCCCGACCAGTTGTGGAACGACGCATCGACGACCTTGTAGCGGTCGAAGCGGCCGTCGGCGCCCGTGCTCGCGACGTGGCAGAGTTCGCCGCGCCAGCCCTCGACGAGACTCACGGCGAGGTGGTCGGGCAGCAGCGTGTGTTCACTGCGCGGTGGCGGCGGTGACGGCGGCGGCAGCATCTCCAGCAGCTCCTCGACGAAGTCCATCGAGCGCTGGATCTCGAGCCAGCGTACGAAGGCGCGCGCATACACGTCGCCGTTGTGTCCCGTCGCCGTCGCCTGCTGCACGAAGCAGTAGGCGCCGGTCGGGTGGTCGGCGCGCACGTCGAGTTCCAGACCGCAGGCGCGCGCGGCCGGTCCGACCAGCCCGAGCAGCACGGCCGTTTCACCGCTGACGATGCCGATGTCCTCGAAGCGCGCGACGACCGAAGGCGTCACCCACAGCAGTTCGACGGCGGTCGTGACGTCGCGCCGCGCCGTCTCGAGGCGCTGCTTCAGGTCCGCCGCCATCGTGCCATCGATCGCGAAGCGCGCGCCACCCGGTCGCACGAGGTTGCGGCCGAAGCGATTGCCGCACACCAGGGCCGACAGGTTGAGGAAGTCGCCGCGGATGCGGCCGCAGAACGCGGACGTCGGCAGAAA
>JAYUCN010000124.1:0-2480 GCA_043740335.1 Planctomycetota bacterium | reverse complement strand
TCGACACCGCCACCGATCAGCCCGTCCGCCTCGACATCGACGGCGAACGCAAGGGCACGTTGCGCGGCAAGGGTCTCACTGCGCGACTGCCGCGCGATCGCAACGGCGCGTTGCAGCGGGTCTCTATCGAGATCCTGCACGAGCCCGTGCTCGAGACCGACGGCGTCGTCGTGCAGGCGAGGGGCCGGCTGCACTACGTGGAGGACCCCGCCGCTGGCACGGCTCAGGTCACCGTCGACGACGACGTGCACCTCATGCTCCGTCGCGGCGTCGCGCTGCCGGGGATGCCGGCAGCACCTCCAACCGTCGCGGGTGGCGACAGGCCCCTGTCCGACATCCGCGGCGACCAGTTCACGGGTTGGCTCCTGCGCAGCAAGCAGCAGCTCGCTTCCGGACGCGAACGCGAGGAACTCGTCTGGCGTCGCCTGCTGTTGACTGGCGCGCCGGCCTCGGTCGATGTCGCGGGTGGGCGCGTGACGACTCCCAGGATCACGGTGCTGCCCGGGCTCTTCGGCGAGCCGTTCCTCATCACGGCCCACGGCGACACGCGCGTCGAACAGACGGAACTGCGGGCCGGTGGCAAGCAGAAGGAGCCCGTCGTGGGCACGTCGCCGCGACGCATCCACTTCGTGCAGCCCGCCGACCTCGCCGGGCCCTTGCACCGTTCGTTCGGCTTCCCGCAGTGGACGCTGCGTTCGCTGAGCGACCTGCAGGTCGTCGTGTTCGAAGGCCATTCGCGCCTCGAGAGCGGTGCGCGCACCCTCGATGCCGAGCAGGGCCTGCACGTCTTCCGCAGCGAACGTTCGAGCCACGGCATCGTGCGCGGCTTCGGCGACGTGCGGATCGAACAGCGCGCCGGCAAGCCCGGCGGCGACGAGGTCGTCGCCACCGGCAACGACGGCTTCTGGTTGCAGGTGACGGACACCTCCGAATTCCTGCGCCTCGGCCCCGCCTTGCCCAGAGACCTCGCCATTGCCAGTGCCCCATGGCGGACCCATCGCTACGACGTGACGTATGGTCGGGCTTCGGCGCACGGCGTCGGCGCCTGCGAGTGGGAACGCACCGGCGAGCGGACTCAGCTGCGTCTGCGCGCGCCCGCGGCCGAGATCGCCGCGCAGACCACTGCAGGCATGAACCTCGCCAACGTGCGCCAGCTCGTGGCCACGCTCGAGGATCGGCAGCTCGTGGCGCTCGACGCCGCGGGTCTGCCAGCACGCACGACATTCGTGCGCGGCAACGAGACGGTGACGGCGCAGGCACCACGGTTCCTGCAGATCGGGCCACAGTCGTTGCGACTGCTCATGGCTGCAGCCGATGGCGCTGCCCCAACGGGTGCCTGCAGTCCCTGGTACGGGTTGTCCGCGCAGGACGCGCAACCGATCCTGCAGCGCGTCGTCGCGGCCGCCGTCGGCAAGCCGGCCATGGCAGTCGAGGTGCGCGGGCCCCAGATCGACATCCACCACCTCGGCGGCAGCGACGTGCTCGTCGACGCCATCGCGGCCGATGGCCTGCGACCGACCGTGAACTGCAGGTTCGACAATGACGACGGCCGTGCTCCGACGATCGCGTCCTTCCATGCCGCGCGCTTGCGCATTCTGCCGTTCGTCATGACGCCCGAGATGCGACAACTGCACACGGCCAGCACCGGTGCGTTCGCCGACCTCGCGTTCCACTCGCTCGGCAAGCCCTGGCTCGTCGTCGACGAGGTGCGCGACTTCCGGCTCGAGGACGAGCGTCACGGTCTCGTCGAGGGGCAGGGCACGCGCCTCCTGCTCTCGCAGGGCGCCGAAGCCGGCATGTTCGTCGGCGATCCCGATGCCATGACACCCGCGGAAGTGCGGCACACGCAGGCGGGCCGTCTCGTCACGACGCGCGGCGCCAGGGTGCGCGTGTTCCGCGACGAGACCTTGCGCATGCAAGCGCTGCGCACGTTCGCCGACCGGCCGACCTTCCTGCTGCCGTCCATGACGTTGCACGAGCCCGGCGAGAACGGTCTCCTGTCGCACATGTCGGCCGTCTGCCGTGGCAACATAAACGTGCTGCCCGAGGTCGTGTCGTTCGATGGCCCCGTGGTCGCACAGGGGTTGCGCGAGGACGGCAGTGACGATCCCGACGGTATGCACATCGATGCCCGGGAGTTGCGCATGGACCGGCAGCCCGCGACCCGCAAGATCGTGCGCGTGGTCGGCAAGGACGTGCGCATCGACTGGTCGCGGATGAACGCGCGCAGCGCCGAGATCGAACTCGATCTGCGCTGGAATCGCTGCATCGCGAGCGATCCGAACGGTGCCACGGTCACGATGCCGGACGGGCACACGTTCTCGTCGCCTCGCATCGAAGTGAACTACGACGCGATGTCGGTGGACTGCAGCCATGGTCGCGTCGACCAGCGTTCCAAACCCGCACGCGACGTCCGGTGATGCGCGCGACGTCGAGCCTCATGACAGCCTGCTCCGCCGTCCTCGTCAGTGCGTTGGGAG
>JAYUCN010000123.1:0-6078 GCA_043740335.1 Planctomycetota bacterium | reverse complement strand
AGCAGGGAAGAACATCGTGCTGCAGTGGTCGCCGACACCGACGGAGTCGAGCACGAGCATGAGGCCGTTGCTGAACGACAGTGGCACCCCGGGCCGGTTCACGTCGAGCCAGGCTGCTTGCACACCCACGCGCATGCCGACCGCCGCCGCCCCGTTCAGCGCGAACGAAGTCGTGTATCTGCCAAGCCCGTCGGTGCTGCCAAGCCACGAACCATCGACGGGTGCCCATTGATGGCAACCGGCGAGCCCAGGGTCGAGCAAGCCGAACGAACCGCCGAACCCGACGTAGCCAACACCCGGGGGGCGCGTCTGCGGCTCCACACCAGCCCACGTGAGGACGAATCCCGCCGAGGTCGCGTTGGTCGGGGGCGCGCCGAGGAGTTCCATCGTCGCGGTGCCACCGACGCGCGGGCCCTGCGCGCCGGTCCACCGCAGTTGCGTGGGCTCGGGACGCGTCGTGCAACTGCCGTCACCGACGGTCATCGCATAGCCGGTTTCGATGCCATGGTCGAACCAGACGGCGTCCACCCAATGGTCGACGCTGATCTGGAGCGGCGCATCGCTCGTCTCGAACTCGAGGAACAGCGAGCCAGCGACCACGGGCAATGGCTGCGTGAACGGGATCTGCAGGAACTCCTGGCCGGTGGTCGTCGCCGGTCCCGGTGCAGGTGCCGCCGCCGCCGTCACCGGTGCGGGACCAAACAGCACGAGCGTGGTCGCCGGCCGGTTCTGCGGCAGCGTGCCGATCATGGCCGCTGCCAACGGTAGCTGGAATCCACCGCGCACGGTCAGCGTGCGCTGCAGCGCCGTGTAGGCAGGCACGCCCAGGAAGGTGGGCCGCCGCAACCGCACGCCGATGATCGTCTGGCCGACGAGGCCCGGTGGTAGCAGGATCGGGTCGACGAACACCTGCAGCGTGCCATGGCTCCACCGCAGCGGCAGCGACAGCGCCGCATTGCCGGGCAGGGTCGCGAACGCGCTCGGCACCACCGACATCGTCTGGGCAGGCAGTGCGGCAGCGAGCAGCAGCGCGCCGAACGGAAGCAGATTGCGCATGGGGTCAGCCTCGGGGGAAGTGCCAATGCCATCGGCATCCAATCCTCCCGGACCTGACTTCACCCAACCGTGATGCTGCACGCGTCGTCGAAGCTCGCGCCAGGAAAGAGAAAGGGCCCGGTTCCCGCCGGGCCCTTCCTGGGGTTCGTCCGCTAACTCGACTCACCCGCTTCCCTTCCCGCCCCTGCTATCGGCGCCTCGCCCGCGCGAACCTGAACAGGTTCGACGAAACGTCGTCGCGCGGCGGACCACGGTTGCGCCGTTCCGTGCAACCGCGCAGCATTCGCCGACCGATGCCACCGAATACCGGTTCCCCTGTGACGATCGTGACCGGTGCCAGCCGCGGCATCGGTCGCGCCATCGCCGACGCACTGGCCGCGGCAGGGCACCGGCTCGTGCTCGTCGCGCGCGACGGTGATCGCCTCGCCGCCGCCGCCGCCGAGTTGCGAACACGCGGGACACGCGTCGAAGCTGTGACTGCCGACCTGCGGCACGAGGACGCTGCCGCCCAGGTCGTCGCCGCCGCCGAACGGCACTTCGGTTCCCCGACCGCCGTCGTCAGCAACGCCGGCACCGCACCCTCCGACAAGATCGAGAACACCACCGCCGCTGTGCTGCGCGAGACGTTCGAACTGCACGTTGCCGCGCCACTGGCCTTCGCGCGCGCCTGCGTGCCGGCGATGAAACGCGCGGGCACCGGCTGCCTGCTGCATCTCGCCTCGACCGCCGGTCTGCGTGGTTATCCGTTCACGTCGGCTTACACCGCGGCCAAACATGGCATGGTCGGGCTCGCCCGCGCGCTGCACGCCGAACTGTCGCCCGCCGGCATCCGCGTCTACGCGGTCTGCCCCGGCTTCGTCGATTCCGACATCACCCGCGGTGCGGCCGCCGCCATCGCCGCACGCGGCAAGACGACCGCCGCACAGGCATTCGCGCGATTGTCCGCGCAGAATCGCATCGGTCGCATGCACACGCCGGCCGAGGTCGCTGCCGCCGTGGCCACTCTGCTGCGCGACCGTCCACCCGGCTGCATCTACGATCTCGATCGCGATCCTCCCGCATTCGTCGACTGACAACCGCCACGCCCTCTCCCCATGAGCCAATACGACTTCCGCTTCGAACGTGGCAGCGACGGCGTCGCGGTGCTGACGTTCGATCGCCCCGACACGCTCAACTCGCTGACCTTTGCCGTCTACGGCCAGCTCGAGCGCCTCTTCCACGACCTCGACGACGACGAGACGGTCAAAGCCGTCGTGCTGACGGGGCATGGCCGCGGCTTCTGCAGCGGCGGCAGCGTCGAAGAGATCATCGGGCCTCTGCTCGAGAGCGAACTCGACGGCACGCTCGCCTTCACGCGCATGACGGGTGCTTGCGTGCGCAACATGCTGCGCCTGGGCAAGCCCATCATCGCCGCCGTGAACGGTATCGCCGCGGGTGCAGGTGCGGTGCTGGCGCTCGCGAGCGACCTGCGTGTGCTCGCCGAGAACGCGAAGTTCGCGTTCCTCTTCACGAAGGTCGGGCTCACGGGCGCCGACATGGGTGCCGCGTGGCTGCTGCCGAAGATCGTCGGCACCGGCCGCGCCATGGAACTGTTGATGCTGGGCGATCGCGTGACTGCCGACGAGTGCCTGCGTATCGGCCTCGCCAACCGCGTCGTGCCGCAGGACCAGGTGCTCACCGAGGCGCTCACGCTCGCGCGCCGCCTCGCCGCGGGCCCGGGCCAGGCCCTGGCGATGACCAAAAAGCTGCTGTGGAACGAGTGGCCGATGGACCTCGACGCCGCGATCGAACAGGAAGCCCAGGCGCAAGCGTTGCTCTTGCGCGCGCACGATCACCGCGAGTTCTACAACGCCTGGATGGAGAAGCGCGACCCGCGTTTTCTCGGCAGGTAGTCTGCGCGGTCGCGCTGGTGCTTTTTGCGGCGGTGCAGGACGTGGTAGAGCAGTTGGTCGCCTTCGGGACCGTACTTGCCGAGCAGCGTGCTGAGGTGCTCGATCGCCGGTGTCTCGAGTGGCACGAAGCCGAACGACTCGTAGACGCGCTGCACGACCTCGGCGGCCAGGAAGTCGCGCATGCCGCTCGGGGCTTGGTGGAGATGACTTGGTTCATCGCGGGCATGGTCAGCGGTGCGGTCGAAGCCCACGCGAGGATTGTCAGGTTGTCTGTCACCGCGGGCAGAGCACGGGTCACTCAGCATGCGGCCCGATTGCCAAGGGCCGAGGAGCTATTAGCATGTCATGCAGAGACTCGACCCGATGCCAGCCACCAAGTTCACGAAGTGCACCTACGAGGAGTACCGACTCCTCCCCGACGACGGTCAGCGCTACGAAGTGCTCAACGGGAAGGTCGTCGTGAGTCCGTCCGCGGGCAGCGACCACCAGGGCATCCAGGTGGCGCTTGCGCGTTACTTGTACGCGGCGATCGACGAACGGCGCCGCGGCCGCGTGTTCACCGACCTCGATTGCCACTTGCTGGCCAACGACATCGTGCGTCCTGATCTGTTGGTCGTGCTGCCGGCCCACACCCACCGCATCATCGAGACCCACATCGTCGGCACCCCGGACCTGGCGATCGAGATCCTGTCGCCGAGCAACGCCGCCCACGATCGAACGGCCAAGAAGCGCCGCTACGAGGCCGCCGGCACGCCCGAACTCTGGCTCGTCGATCCGAAACACCACACGGTGACGCAGTTCGTGCACGACGGCAAACGCTTCGGCGCTGCCCGCGTGCACACGAACAAGATCCGACTCGCCATCCTGCCGAAGGTTCAGATCCCGCTGCACGAAGTTTGGTGAGGGCCGCCGTCCCACGTGCATCTCGGGCAGTGCTACGTCGACCCGGACGCCCAGCGCCGGCGGCGGTGGCGCGATGGAGAGTGCCAGTGTTCACCTGCCGCGCGCAGCTGCGCGCGCACGAACACGGCCAGTTCTACAATGCCTGGGTGGAGAGGCGCGACCCGGACTTTCTGGGAAGGTGACTGCCTCGGCAGGTAGTCTGCGCAGCCGATGAACCCGAACCTCTGGCTCCCCGACGGCGAGGTCGACGCGGCCCACGCCGACTTCGTGCGTTCGATCCGCGCCTTCGCCGAGAGCAACCTGCTGCCGCACGCGCGCGCGATCGACGAACAACGCCACTTCCGCCGCCAGATGGTCCAAGACCTCGCCGCCGCCGGCATCCTCGGCGGGCCGCTCGCACGTGAACACGGCGGCCAGGGCTGGTCGCCGCTGCAGCTCGCTCTCGCCCACGAGGAGATCGGTGCACACTGCGGCAACGCGCGCGGCTTCTGTGCCGTGCAGACCGGGTTGGTCGCACAGTGCCTCGCGAAGTACGGCACCGAGGCCCAGCGGCAGCGCTGGTTGCCGGCACTGATCCGCGGCGAGGCGATCGGTTGCTTCGCCCTGACCGAGCCCGAGGCCGGCAGCGACATCGCTTCGCTGCGCACGCACGCCGCGCGGCAGGGCGACGGCAGCTATCGCGTCACGGGCCAGAAGTGCTGGATCACGAACGGTGGCATCGCCGACGTGATGATCCTGTTCGCGACGGTCGATCCCGCCCAGGGTCGCTCTGGCATCACGGCCTTCCTCGTCGACACGACCCGGCGGGGACTCGACCAGAAACCAATGCCAGGGGTCGAGCTCGGCCATCGCGGCAGCGACCACGCCGTGCTCACGTTCGACGGGTTTCTCGTCGCTGCCGACGAACTGCTGGGCCCTCTCGGCAAGGGTTTCGGTGTCGCCATGAGCGGCCTCGCCGCGGGCCGCCTCTCGGTCGCCGCCGGTGCGGTCGGCATCCACCGCGCCGCCCTCGCCGCCGCCGTGGCCTTCACGACGGGTCGGCAGCAGTTCGGGCAACCGCTGGCCGACTTCCAGATGGTCCAGGAACGCCTCGCCGACCTGCTCACGACGCTGCATGCGAGTCGCGGGCTCGTGCATCGCTGTGCGCTGCGGCGCGCCGCCGGCACCGAGACCCACGCGGACGTCGCCATGGCGAAGCTCTACGCGACCGAAGCCGCGGCGCAAGCCGCCGAGCAGGCCGTGCTGCTGCACGGCGCACGCGGCTACAGCTCGGCGTTCCCCGTCGAACGGCTGTGGCGCGATGTGCAGGCGCTGCGCATCTACGAAGGCACGTCGCTGATCCAGAAGACGATCCTCGCACGTCTGCTGACGCAGGCATCCTGACCACTCGTGCCGACAGGGCGACTCAGCGATTTTGCGGGCGCGCGTTGCTGAACGCGATGATGACGATGGCCTGGTCTTCCCAGTTGCCGGGCGCCCCCCCCGGCACAGCTTTCTGCCGCCGCCACTCGTGCGAGACCATGTGCTCGCGGATCTGCGGGTTCTTCAGCACGACGCGACTCAGCGTCTTCAAACGTTCGATGCAGAGGTCGACCGACGTGATGGTGCTGCCCCGCTCGTTCTTGCCGATCGTGAGGTCGGGCATCTCGATGACGATGCGGATGTCGGATGTGAACGTCAGCGAGGCATCGATCGTCTTGTCGAGCCATCCCTGCACGCTACCCTTGATGGGGAACCGTTCGCCCGCTTCGAAGAAGTCCGACAACGGCGCCGTGATGGAGACCGTGTCGTTGGTCTGCACGATGTCGAGCGACTTCCCCGCGACCTCTTCGAAGTCGGTCAGCACGTCCTTCAGGAACTCGCGCATATCGCCGTCCTGCGCCGTGACGAGCGGGGCCGCCGCACTGACGTCGCCGCCGCCGGTCTGCTCGTCGAAGATACCGGTGTCCTTGGTCTTGCCCTCGCCCGCGATATTGAAGGCCCATTGGATCGACTTCTTGAGGTCCCTGAGCTTCGCGAGATCCTGGACTCCCAACGCGTAGAGCACCACGAACAGCGCGAACAGGAGTGTCATCATGTCCGCGAACGACACCAGCCAGCGTTCGTGGTTGACGTGCTCTTCGTGCTTGTGCTTCTTGGCCACGTCGCCTGCTCCCGATCAGTGCTTCTTCTCGCCACCACCACCGTGGCTGCCGAGGTAGACCTTCAGCTTGCTGCGCAAGGCGCC
>JAYUCN010000122.1:0-6079 GCA_043740335.1 Planctomycetota bacterium | reverse complement strand
ACATCGCCGTTGCTGCAGCACACGGAGTGGACTACCTGCTGACCTGGAACTGCAAGCACATTGCGAATGCAGCCATGCGTCAGGCAATCGAGCGTGTGTCAGGGAAGCCGGCTTCGAGCCACCGGTGATCTGCACGCCAGAGGAGTTGATGAACGATGACCCAGCATGAAGACGAAATCATCGCCGAGATCCGCCGTCGTCGAGAGGCTCATGCGGAGTCTTTCGGCTTCGATCTGAAGCGGATCGCCGCGGACTACCAGCGCCAGGAGCGGGAGGCTGGCGATCCGGTCGTGATCCGTCCGCCGCGCGAGCCGCAGCAGGTGTCGAAGCGGACGTCGGCCTGATCCACGATCGCATCGAGACCTACGTGCGCGAGTGCTTTGGTCAGCAAGCTGCGCACGAAGGAATGGGCGCGGTTCGGTAAGAGCTGGGATGAAGGCGGACGGCGCGCGCCTGAAGCGGCAGAGGGACTGACCCACCTCGAAACGCCCGGCCGCAGGCCAAGGAGTCGATCGTGCTGCGCGCGTTCGAGGGGAAAGTGCCGATCTTCTGCCCCGCGTTCTCGGACTGCAGCGCCGGCTCTGGCCTCGTCGAGCACCAGTACAGGAACGGCTTGCTCGGCAGGGCGACGATCAGCATCGACAGCGCCAAGGACTTCCTCGAACTCACGCGCAGGGATGCCATCGGGGGCGAGGATGGTAGCGGATCGTGGGGCGGCGGTGGGCCGGCTGGGCGTCGTGTGACGCGTGGCGCGACCGAAAGGCTGTAACCGCTGGCGGTTTCGCGGGGGCGGCGGGGCTGATGCGTGCGCCTCTGCGATCAATCGCATCCTGGAGACGATGTCGTCGGGCGAGGTGAACACGAACAAAGGGAAGGTGCTCTTGGACGTCGTGGAAGCGAGGATGAAGTCGATCGAGCTGACAGACTTCGAGAAGCGGCTCAGCGACTTTGAGGCGGCAGCCGCGACCGTCGACCTGCCCGGCGCTCGGAACATGCGAGGCGTGTAGATCGGCCACGCACGGGCGCAGGCCCTCACTCTGCCCGACTCGTCGAGTGGGTAGGATCCGCGCCCAATGAACAAGCCCGGGTTCAAGCATCACCGATGCCGAGCGTCGGCGCATGCGGAGCTTCGTCCGCAAGGGCATCCCCACCGTCGAGATCGCACGCATCGTCGACCGCGGCCTGTCGACCGTGCATCGCGCCCCGCGCGGGATCAAGCGCAAGCGCGTGAACCCGCGGCGCGTCCGGGACGAGGAGCGACAGCGCATCCGCGAGCTTCGCGCGGCGGCGATCAGTTGCCGACGACGCCGAGCGCCGCGTTCGACGTGACGAACCCACCGGCGTTGGCGGCCGGGTCGTGCACGAGGAACTGCAGGACGAAGCCCGTGCCGACCGCACTGGGGTTGTTCGGCAACACGGTTCCCCAGACGAAGGCGCCGAAGACTCCGGTCGACGGAATCACGTCGAGTATCTGCGGCAACGAGTAGAGCGAGCAGGTCGGCATGCCCAACGACGAGAGTTCGAGCAGGGGCGCGGGGTACTGCAGGTAGTCGAAGCCGACCATCGCCGCGGCGAACTCGTTCGGCGGCAGGTTGAGCAGCAAGGCGCTCAATGGTTGCCCGATGCGCGGCGGCTGGTTGGCGAGCATCGTCGGCACGCCGTTGGTGCCGCCACAGCCGGCCCCGTACGTCTGGAAGTAGGTCGCCCCGCTGCCGATCTGCTGCAACACGACGTCGTCGAGGGCCGGCCCCGCGGAGCCGCCCGTGCTCAGGCTCAGGAACTCGATCGTCGTCGACGTCGCCGCGGCCGGGAAGGTGAACGTGCGCTGCGACCAGCCCATGTTCGAGTTGCTCGTGCTGGTTGCGTCGAACGTGACCACGTGCTGCACGGCGCCGATCGACACCCGCATCGTCTTCACACCCGAGCCCGGATTGCCGGCCATCTGGAACGACAACTGGTAGGTCGCTCCCGGCGTCGTCGCGACCACCTGCCGGATGCCGCCCACCGACAGGCCATCCATGTCGATGGAGTACACCCCCGCCGCCGCGGTCCACTCGGCGACCTGATCCACACTGCCGGTGAACACGAGCCAGCCCGCGAACGCGGTCGAGGGGCTGTAGACGGTGACGTTCGTCGTGGTGCCAGGGCCGTTCTCGAAACTGCCGTTGACGATCAGGTTCGTGCCCTGGGCGACGGCAGTGCTCGCGAGGAGGAAAGCAACGAATGCGTGCATGGTCATAGGGGCTCTAGTGTGAACGAACGAGTGCGACTGCTTCGGCGGCCGAGCATAGCGGGGCGGTCGCTTGGCAGCAGCATGGCCGCGCAGCGCATGCGTCTGTTGGGGGGTGTGGCCGCCTTCATCGTTACCTCGGCGCTATCCGACGGAACGCCGGGGCTTGCGCGCAGGCCAGCCGCGAGGTTGCGAGCGGATCGTGCTCGACGACCGCCTGCGCGGCGGCGAACGCTGGCACGGGCGCTGCGCCGGGCTGACCTCGCCAACGGCGCGTTGCCGCGCGAATCTGACCCCGTCCGCCGGGACTCAAGACTTGATGCGGCGCATGCTCGAGAGGTTCGAGCATTGCATTGCATGCGCATGATTGCACCGTGGCTTCGTGTCCGGGAGCCGCGCTCAGGTTTTTCTTGGCGGGGCCTGCTTGCCTGGAAAGCGAACACGGGCGTCCTGAAGCCGGACAGAGCAGGCCGAATCGAGCGCCATTCCGACCCGGCACCTCAATTGCTCTGCCGGTGACCTTCCCTACCCAAGGCACCCCATGCACGCGCCACGACTTCGCCGCGATCGCTCTACTCGTCACCGCTCCGCCCACATCCGGAGTCTTGTCTCCACCGCGTTCGCAGCGGCACTGCTGGTCTCGAACTGCCTGCTCGCGCAGCATGACGTCTACGTCGCGAACTCGGGCTCGGGCACCGTGTCCGTGATCGACACGGCCAGTGCCACGGTGGCGGCGACGATTCCCGTGGGCACCAACCCGGTCGCCGTCGTGGTGACGACCGATGGCACGCGCGCGCTCGTCGCCAACAGGATCCCGCCCTCGGTCTCGATCGTCGACACCGCCACGCGAACGGTCACGGCGACGATCGTCGTGCCAGCCGGTGCCTATTCGATCGCGACGACGCCGAACGGGGCACGCGCGTTGGTGACGCACTACTCACCGCCCGCCTTGACCGTGCTCGACCTCACCAGCAACACCGTCGTCACCACCTTGACGCTGCCGGCCACGTCCCCCAACTGGATCGTCATGCGGCCCGATGGCAACCGTGCCTACGTGACCTGCGACTCGGGCCAGTTGTTCGTGATCGACCCGAACACCGCGACGATCGTGAACACGGTGCTGGTCGGTCGCTCGTTCGGCCAGGCGATCTCGCCCGACGGCGCCCGGATCTACGTCGTGCACGACATCGGCAACGGCTTCTCCGTGTTCGACACGGCGACCGACACCGTCACCGTCTTCGTCTCGCTGGGCGCGCCGTTGACCAGTCTCCCGATCGGTGCTGCGGTGTCGCCGGATGGCTCCCGCCTGTTCCTCACGATCCCCAACAATGTGCACCAATCGGGCACCGTGACCGGCATCTTCGCCGATTACCGCGTGCTCGCGATCGATACCGCCACGAACATCGTCCTCAACACGAGCATTGTCGGCCTGCGGCCGATGCGCGCGGTCGTTCGCCCCGACGGCGCGCGCGTCTACGTGACCAATTCGAGTTCTGCGTCGGTCTCGGTGCTCGATGCCGCCAGCAACACGGTGGTCGCCACCATCCCGGTCGGCACGTCGCCACAGGGTCTCGCGATCGCGCCCGAGCCGTTCCGGCCACCGGGTTGCGTGGGCAGCAACGCCGGCGTGCCGCGGCTCGACGCGCAGCCGGCGAACGCGCGCGCCGGCACGACGGAGACCTACAACCTGAGCAACTCGGTCGCTTCGACGTCGGCGATCTTCCTGTTCGGTTTCTCCGCGACCAGCTGGTCGGGGATCGCACTGCCGTTCCCGCTCGCCAGCATCGGCCTTCAACCGACCTGCTTCCTGCACGTCGAGCCGGCTTCGTCGCTGGTGGCGAGCGTCAGCGGCACTGGCACGGCCAGCGTGCCACTCGCTCTGCCGTTGGGTCTGCCGCTCGGGCTCACGGTGTTCGTGCAAGCCGCCGTGGTCGATGGGGGCGTCGCCTCGGCAGCGCCGTTCGTGGTCAGCAATGGCGTCAGCACGACGATCGTGCGGTGACGCCGCCGAGGCTCGCATCACTGCTGCTGCAGGTTGTCACAGTAGTTCAGCCATGCGGTTGCTGACGGCACGGGCTTGCCGACAATCTGGCTCACGGCTTGCCGAACGAGCTCGCCGACCGTCAGCATCCGGTACGGGCGACGCTCGTTCCACCGTGCTGCCGGCCCATCGACGAGCCGGGTCGCGACCGTGCAGTCCCAGTACTTCGCCAGCACCCGTCGCTCCGGCAGCCAGCGCAAGAGATCGAGTACTCCGGGCCCCTTGAAGTATGGGGCATCGGACCTGCGGACCTGGTAGTCCGTGTAGTCCACCAGCGCTCGGACCATGCGTTCCGAGGGATCGGCGATCGTGTCGTTCTCGGCAAACTCTCGCGCCGCGCGCAGCTTCTCGGCCGTCGCCATCAGCCTGCGTGCGACTCCCGCATCGGCCTGTGCGACCAACGCTGCCAACCGGCGCAGCAAGTGTTCGCTTCGCTGCCGACCGTGCCAGGGCAACCGCATGTCACGCACGATGCGTTCGTGCTCCGCACAGCACAGCGACGTCAACACCGCGTCCGAGCACGCCTGCCCGCGCCGGAGCATGCCGTAGAGTCCGTCCCGTGCGATGTTGTCCAGCGGCACGTAGCCGCCGGCAAGCAGCGAGAGTCCCGTCATGCGATCGACCTCGGCGGCGAAGTCGTCCGGGTCGCGCCACGGCTCGAACGCGTTCACGCGACCGACGTCTTCGCCATCGATGGTGAGGGTCGTGTTGCCGCACTGCATCACCGTCATCATCGTGATGCCCCAATCGTTCTCCTGCTCCGGGTAGCCTGAGTCCTCCTGCCACAGCAGCCACGACCGCGCCGCCCGGGGATCTGCTCCCACGCGCTCGCACAGCACGTCGACGAACTCCAGGTTGCTGCTCTTGACGTTGCGGTTCTGGGCACACGCGGCCAGCAGCATGGTCGTCAGCAGTGCCGCGGCAACCCGGGCCCGAGATCGCGCGGACGACGCTGCGTGTCGACTCTCCGCACCAGGGCTCATGCGCGGTGCTGTATCACATCCGATGTGACGACGGCAAGCCGGGAGGGGAGAGGCGTTGGGGCCCGCAGGGTCCGACTCGTCTATGCTGGAACGCGTCCCACCCGAGGAATCCATGCGCCGGATCGTGCCGTTCGTCCTGGTGTCACTGCTCCACTGCTGTCCGGCGCAGATCGCGCCCGCGGCACTCGGCGAACGCATCGAGGTCGGCAACGGCCTCGCGTGGCGCCGCGCCGCCGTGCACGACCCGGCCGGGCGGCCGCAATACGTCGCCGTACTCGAAGCGGATCCGCGCGTGGCCGGCGTGCGGTTCGAACTCGCGGCCGCGACGGGACTCGACGAGACCAGCGACATGGCCCGGCGCGCCGGCGCCACTGCCGCGATCAACGGCGGGTTCTTCAGCAAGGAACGGCGCGCACTCGGCGCGTTCCGCATCGCCGCCCAGGATCTCGGTGTGCCCGATCCGGCGCGCACGGCCGCCATCGTGCTCGTGGGGCGGACGCCGAGGTTGCAAGCCGATCCGACCGGCGCGTTCGCGGGCGCTCGCGACGTCATGGCGGCGGGCCCGATGCTGGTCCAGGGCGGCGTCATCCCGTCGCCGCCGCAGTGGAACGTCGCGCGCCACCCACGCAGCGCGATCGGCACGACGCACGACGGCCGGGTCCTGCTCGTCAGCGTCGACGGGCGCGCCGACGAGGCCGCCGGCATGACCTTCGACGAACTGGCGGCGACGATGCAGGCACTCGGCTGCGAGGACGCGCTGAACCTCGATGGCGGCGGTTCGACCACCCTGTGGCTCGCCACCGCGCCGGGCCACGGTGTCGTCAA
>JAYUCN010000121.1:0-6082 GCA_043740335.1 Planctomycetota bacterium | reverse complement strand
GCACGAACACGTCCTGCGCCACGTCGGCCGCCGTCGCGGCGTCGTCGATCACGCGAGAGGCCGCGCGATAGACGGCGTCGTGATGGTCGCGCACGAGCGCTTCGAACTGGTCTCGGGGTAGGCGTGGCATCAGGTGGTCCTGGTCGGGACAGAGATCGTCGTCGAGGAGGGAGAACCGGCCGGGCGCCATTCTCCGGCACGATCTCGAAAAAGCCGAGTGCCACGACCCTGCCGCCGCGGCCGCCGCCCGATCCGCCCAACGTGAGCCAACTCTTCACCGAGTCCGTCGTCGAGGAAGCCGCGCTCGAGTTCGCAGGCTGGTAGCATCCCCCTCGGTCCACCATGCCGATCACCCAGACCGAGTTCGAGACCTTGATCTCCGACACGAGCAAGCGAGTCGAAGGGGACATTCGCGGAGGACGTGGCCTTGAACCAGGACATTGAGGACACCCTTCGCGCGGGACTCGGCAGCCTGTTCTGCGTGACTCCGAAGGGGGACCTGGTGCGTGTCCGGACGCCCTTCATGTACCCGGACGGGGCATCGTGGACGTTTTCGTCAAGGTTTCTGCGAACACGCTCACACTCACGGATCTTGGCGAAGCGCTGGGCTGGCTTCGCTTGCAGACCCTTGCTGCCCGACGATCGCCAAAGCAGCAGCGGCTCGTTCAGGACGTCTGCCAGACACAAGGGATCGAACTGTTCAAGGGCCAGTTGATGCTGCGACACGTTGCATGAACGTCGCCAGGTTCACCGAGTCCGTCGTCGAGAAAGCCGCCCTCGAGTGGTCATCGTGAAGCGCATCCTGCGGAAGTACGGCTACCCCCCGGACAAGCAGGAGGCTGCAACGAGCACCGTGCTGCAGCAGGCCGAGCTGATGTCGGAAGCGTGGACGACGTGACAACACACTCTTCCTCGGCCGAGGCAAGCCAGTCGGAACCGGAAGATCGGAGCCCCGCCGACCAACGCTGGGCCAGCGTTCGCCATCTCGTGCGCAATGTCGTCGCCGCACGGTTGATACCGTACATCGCAACGCGCCTCTTGCCCATCGATGCAAGCGAAGTCGACGCGAAGACGTTCCCCGCGACAACGTTGCCGACGAGCTTCGCCGAGCTCGCCGCCGTCTACCCGAGCCTGCTCGCCGTGTCGCAACGCAAGCAGCATGGCGCGTGGTTCACGACGGACGCACTCGCGACCCCCACGGTCTCACGCACGCTGCAACCGTTGCTGCAACGCGGCAACGCCCAAAGTCTGCGCATCTGCGACCCGGCCGTCGGCGGCGGCACCTTCCTGCTCGCCGCACTGCGCGCGCTCGTCGCGGCCGGCCTGCGCGCGCGCGATGCCGTCGCGTGTCTGCACGGCGTCGACACCGACAGCACCGCGGCCGCCCTCGCTGCACTCGCGCTCTGGGAAGCCTGCGGCGACGACGCACCCGACGTGCTCCAGATCGCCGCGCAGGTGAAGGCCGGTGACGGCTTGCTCGATCAGGCGCCCGGCACCTTCGATGCCGTGCTCACGAATCCGCCGTGGGAAACGCTGCAGTCCGGCGCCGACGCGCCCGCCCGCGTCGCCCGGCTGCGCCCACACTTCCACCATCAGGGCCGCGGCAAGCTCTACACCTACCGCCTGTTCGTCGAACGCGCGCACCAGCTCCTGCGCCCCGGCGGGCGCTTCGGCCTCATCGTACCCGCGAGTCTGTGGTTCGACCGCGACGCCGAGCCGCTGCGCCGACTGCTGCTCGACCAGTGCGATTGGGAGTGGCTGTTCGGCTTCGAGAACAAGCAGAAGGTGTTCGCGATCGACAGCCGCTACCGCTTCGCCGCGATCGTCGGCGAGAAGGGCGGGACGACGGCGCACGTGCGCACCACGTTCGGTCGCGTCGACATCGCCGACTGGGCCGCGGCGGCGCCGACCCACACGCTCTACGGACGCGATGAACTGCAGGCGCTGAGTCCGCACTCGGGTGTGTTCGTCGAAGTCGACGACCGTAGAGACCTCGACGTGCTGCAGCGCATGCATCACCATTGGCGCCCGCTGCTCGGCAAGGACGGTGCCTTCGTGTGGCGACAGGGTGACTTCAACATGACGTCGGATCGCGCCCACTTCGTGCTGCGCCGCGATGCCGAAGGCTCGGGCTACCATCGCAGTCACGACGGCATCTGGCGAAGCACGGGTCACGACGACCTGCTGCCGCTCTACCAGGGCGCCATGGTCTACGACCTGCACCCGAACGCTGCCGCCCACGCGCGTGGCACTGGTCATGCGACGACGTGGGAGACACCGACGGCCATCGACGACTTCCGCCCGGCCTTCCTCGTGCCCGCGCAACCGTGGCGCGCGACCGTGCTCCAGCGGGCCCGCGCTCGCATCGTGCTGCGCGCGCTCTCGAACGCGACGAACGAACGCACCGCCGTCGCCTGCCTCTTGCCCGACGTTCCATGCGGCAACTCGCTCGGCGTGCTCGTGCCGCGGCTGCACACCAACACTCCGCTCCGCGTGATGGCGGCCGGTGCCGCCGTGCTGAGTTCGCTGCCGTTCGACTGGGCGGTGCGGCTGCGGCTGGGTGGCACGAACCTGAACGGCTTCGTGCTCGCGGACTGCATGCTGCCGCGCCTCGACACCGCGACCGAAACGGAGCTTGCGCAGCTCGCGTTGCGCCTGTGCGCCGTGTTGCCCTGGCACGGCTCACTGTGGCAGCAGGCCGCGGCAGAGGGGTGGCTCGCTGCTCCTTCGCCGGCGGTCGACGCCGACGAACGGCGTGCGCTCGCGACGCGCATCGACGTGCTCACGGGCCACGCGTTCGGTCTCACGACCGACGACGTCGCGTGGATCGTGCGCGGTTGCGATCTGCCGGCGGTCGCGCTGCGGCGGCGCGCCGTCCGCGGCAACAGCAAAGGCTTCTGGCGCGTCGAGCGCGAGCTGCCACCGCAGCAGCGGCGGCCGGCGCGCTGGCTCGCGGCGTTCCGCGAGGAGTCTGCGCCACGGCAGGCAGAACCCCGTGGCCCAGACTCCTGACCCGCGGTCACAGGATGATGGTGCCGCGGAGCGCATTCGATGCCATGAAGCATCCCCCCCCAGCCTGTGGGATGTAGAACCCTTGACCGATGAGGCTGAACCCCAGGTAGATCGGGTTGTTCGGCACCAGGAAGAGCAACTGAGCAGCACCGACACCAAAGGCATACAGGACGGGCTGTCCTGCCAGCACACAGCCGGCTGCGCACGCGAGCGGCTGGGGGAGCACCCACGGCGGGCCATCCAGCCCGAGCGACGCGATCACGAGTTCGCCAGGCACCGCGTAGCTGACCTGCGCCAACTGGCCAAGTTGCGGCGCACCCAGACAGAAGATAGGCGGGGCACCGGGACAGCCAGTGCCAGGGATGGCGACGCACTGGGCGATCGCGCCAGAAACCGCAGAGAACATGGCGCCGAGCAAAAGGACGAACGAAGAGAGTCGAAGCATGATGAACCTCCGGATCTGTGGAACTGGACGGGTCAAAGCGACCCGCACCACACGTAGAGGCGCAAGGTCGCGCCGGCCTGTGCAACTCGGCGCGCGAGAATCTCCGGTAGGGTGGCGGGCCGAGCTTGCCTCGCGCGTGGCCCGCTTGCGCCGCGGTCGCCCGGAGATTGGCCTCTGCCCAGCCGCCCTCAGAGATACGTGTAGGTCCCCGTCGTCTGGCAACCGTTCGGATTGCGCACGACGACCAGTGCCGGCCCTGGCGTACCGGGCGGCGTGTTGCCGACGACCGAGGTGGCCACCTGGCTCGTGATCGTCATCGGCACGCCGTTGAACGTCACCGTCGTGCCGAGCATGTTCTGGCCCGTCAAGATGAACAGCGCCCCACCGGCCGCGGGGCCGCTCGCGAGCGGCATGCTCAGGATCACCGGCGTCCCATTGATCGGCCGCGTGGCCGAAGTGCCGCCGAGGTTCGTCACCGTGATCGACGAGTCACACGGCACACCCGCCGGCTCCACGAACTGGAGCAGCGTCGCCGAGTGCGTCACGATCGGGGTCACATTGCCGGCGACCTGCAGCTGGATGCCGTTCAGGAAGTTCGTGCCCTGCACGAGGACCAGCGCACCAGGCACCGGCGAAGGCGGCGAGATCGAGGCGATCGTCGGGGCCGGCAGCGGCACGAGGCGCAGCAGGAACGCGTTCGTCGCCGCGACCTTCGCCTGCAGGTCGACCACCATGACGCCCTGCAGTGTCACATCGAGGATGGCCGGCACGCCGGGCAGGGCGACGCTCCACGGTGCGGGCGACGCGAAGATCACGCCGCCGAGACCGAACGAATCGGCGAGCATCACCGTCAGCGCCGACGGCGAGAACGGTGCCGGCGTGAAGCACACCGATCCCAGCCCGGGGCCGAGCGGCACTTCCGTTCCCGGCAATGGCAACCCGACGTGCGCCCACAGCGCGAACATGCCGACGGGCAACGTCGGCGGTACGCCGACCGGCGGATCGAGCACGAGCGTGAAGGGCTGGCCATAGCCAACCGCGACGACACGATCCGAGCCACTGTTGCCCTGGACGCGCAGCGCGTCGATGACCCCGCCCACACCGTTGGTGATCGCGCCCGTGCCGCACGGACCGAATGCGTCGCCCACCTGCACGACGGGCTGCGGTGCGATGCCGACGCGCCCGAGGCCGTCGTTCACGGCGACGTCGACGATCGCCGTGCCGGCATCGAGGTTGCCGCGCATCGAGAACGTGTAGCCGTTCCCCAGCGGCGTGACGGGACTGAACGTGATGCCCGTCACCGTGCTGTGGTTGCTGAGCCCGACCGTCACGGGCAGCGCATTGCCGAGCGCATTGCCTTGCGCATCGCGCAACACCACCGTACCCGTGATGGTGTCGATGCCGTTGCTGCGCAGCACGAGGCTGCTCATCGTCACCGACGACTGGAAGTGATCGGGCCGGCCGATCTGTTGCACCTTCCAGGTGTTGTAGAGCGCCTGCAGCTGCAAGACCGGGTCGAGTGCCGTGGCCGGCTGGTTGGCGATGTTGAAGTCGAGGTAGTACTGGCCCGCACCGCAGCCGAGCGTGCCGTTGCACGGCAGGTCGATGTCGCTCGGCCGGCTCACGATCATGAGGCCGATGTGCGAGGACTTCGTGAAACTCGGCGGCGGCGAACCACACGAGGTCGGCGCCGTCGGCGAGCACGAGCAACGGCCGTCGCCGCCGAATGAACGCGCCGCTTCCATCGCCGCCATGAGCTTGTCGGCGACCGTGCCCGGCGTCGTCTGGATCGCGAGTTCCGCGGCCTGGATCACGGGCTGGCCCGTGAGCACGTTGCCTTGCACGGTGTAGACGAGCGTGCCGATCTGGCCCGTGAGACCACCGGCCCAAGCACCTGCCCCAGTGCCCGTGAACGTCACGGTGCCGCCGGTCACGCTGGCGATGCCGTACTGCCGGGTCTGGTGGCCGGGGTCCGCGATCGCGAGCATGCCGAGGATCAGGTTCACGGGGGTGCCGGCCAACAGCTGCGCGCGGATCAGTTCGCGCAGCGATTGGGGTCCGACGAACGACTGCGCCGCCGCGACGCCGTAGCCCGGCACGACCACGATCGTGTTGGGACGCAGGTCGAAACCGGTGAGGCACGTGGCGATGCCGATCGCGATCTCGCCGGTCGCGAGGTTGATGATGAGGATCGACCAGGTCGCGTGCGCGGGCACGGCAAGGAGGAGGAGGCAGAGCAGGAAGTGGCCGAGGGTGCGCAGGGAGGGCATGGCCCGATTGTCGGCGGCGGATCCGTCAGGTCCAGGGGGGCCAGACAACTCGGCACGACGCCCTGGCCCAGATCCCTCGCGCCTGCCTGGTCGACGAGAGCACCGCTCCTTGGTGCGCGTCGTCTGCCGAGGTGCTCAGCCACCAGCATCGCAGGCCACCGCACACCTCCTCCTTGGGGAGCCACGCAGGCAGACCAAGGGCGGGCTGGAAGTCTCTATGCCTTGCGATCGCCTGCCCGGTTCGCGACGTCAGCGAGTGCGGCTTCCAGAGAGCCCATGAGCTCAGCCATCTTGGCGAGAGTCTGTCGCTCCTTGTCTGCCTCCGCTTCCACAAAGGTCACGACGAGCTTGCCAA
>JAYUCN010000120.1:0-2491 GCA_043740335.1 Planctomycetota bacterium | reverse complement strand
CCGGCTGCAGATCCAAGCGATAGGATTCCGCGCCGCGCACCGGCGTCCAGCGCAACGGCGAAGCCTCGGGCCAGGCCACGCCGTTCGGTGTGAGCAAGATGTTCGTGCCGCCGAGGCGCGGATCGATCGGCGGTTCGCGCCTGGACCACGGCGCCCACACCAGCAAGAAGACCGCCGCAGCGACGGCACCGGTCAGCACGAGCCACCGGCGCCGGCTGCTTCGGGGGGGATCACCGCGAAAGGTGCGGATCGCCGCCATCGTGTCGAGCGGTTGCACGTCGGCCGCCGCCTGGATCGCCGCGGCGCTGCCGCCGAGATCCACGAACTCCTCGATCGTCGCGGCCATCGACTGCCAGCGTGCGGCCAGTTCGGGATCGGCGACGAAGCGGGCCAAGACGCGCGGGTCCGCTGGGTCGAGGTCGCGCACGGCCAACGCTTCGAGCACCTGCTCGGCCCCGGCACTGGTCGGATCGATGCTCATGGCGTGTTCCTCGTCGGAGCGTGGCGACTCATGACCAAGCTCAGCTTGGCGATTGCACGGTAGTAACGTCCCTTGACGATGTTCTGGGTGACGCCCAGTTGGGCCGAAATCTCCAGGAACGTCCGGCCCTCCAGGTGGTGCAGCCGCACGGCGGTGGCCTCGTCGGGGTCGAGCTGCTCGAGCGCCAGCAGCACGAGCTCCTGCCGTTCGAGCCGCACGAGCGCGTCGTCCACCGCACTGGGGACGTCCGCGGCGAGGCCGGCCATGCGGTTGCGGCGCTTGCGCCGCACGGCGTTGCTCAGTTCGTAGCTGCACAGGCAGTGCAGCCACGCTTCCAGGGGCACGTGCGGGCCGAGCTGACCCAACCGGCGAAGCGCGATTGCCACAGCATCCTGCGCCACGTCAGCGAGTTCGTCGGGCGTCAGCGGGAAGCCGAACCGCCGGCATAGACCGGCGAGCATGCGCGGGATCACCTGCAGCCGCGTCGCCAGCCGAGCCGTCGCTTCGCCGTCGCGTGCCAGGAACGCGCGCACCAACTGGAAGTCGGCGCTCGGCCCGGGCGATCCCTCGCCATCGGAGCCGCCAGCGCTGGAGTGAGTCGGATCGGGCACGTGGCAAGAGGATGGTGGCAAGCGAAGCGGTCGCCCTGGCGCAGGATACACACCGGCGCGATCTCGGCGAGGCACCACTGCCAAGGTCGGCCCGACGCCGGCAGGTACCGCGGGGCACGGCCGCTCTTGGGCGACCCAGCGGCGAGGCCGCGGGGGGCAGCGCCTGCCGAGCCGACGAGGTTCCGCCGCGTTCCGGATTCACGATCCTCTCCTGTCGCGATCGCACTGGATGGTTCGAATCGCCAGCGCCGGCCCGATGCCGGAGCCGACGGGGAGAACTTCGCAGATCCCGAACTTCGCGTGCGGTGCCGACAGAGAGGGCACGAGGCCTTCAAGTGCAACAACCATCCAGTTCCCCGACCCAGTTTCCTCATCTCCATCATCGACTGCGGCGTGGCCCCTCGCTGTCGCGAACCTTGCTGTCGGCACTGCTGCCGCTGTTTGGGGCGCAGGCGGTGGCCCAACTGCCGCCGACGCCACAGGCGTTGCCGACGAGGGTGGCGATCCCGGCCCCGACCACCTTGCCAGGCGGCGGGTTCGAGAACGCTGCGATCACGAGCCAGGCCTACAATCCGGTCTGGGCAGGGTGGACCTTCACCGCGCAATCGACCAACGCCGGGTCGGGCATCGCCAAGAACGGCGCGCCCGTGCTCCTGAACAGCATGCCGGCTCCCGCTGGCAGCTATGTTGCCTTCCTCGAGGGTCAGGGGGTCGTCGCCACGAACGTCAACCTCCCCGCTGGCTCGTGGCGCATCCGCTTCACAGCCGCCCAGCGCATTCGGGGGACGCTGCCGAACCAGCAGATCCTGCGCGTCGACTTCGGCGGGACGACGGTCTTCGAGCAGATGCTGCCGAACGGGATCTTCACCGATTACTTCACCGACGTGATCCATGTCGCCACCCCTTCGGTGCTGCCGCTGCAGTTCGTCGGGCTTGCCGGGCCAGGCCTCAGCCACGCCGCCCTGTTGGATCGCGTGAAACTCGACCCCGTGCTCGCCTGGAACTCCAGCAGCACCTGGGGCGCCAGTCCGCCGACGACCACGGACACCGTGTCGATCCCGGCGGACGCTGTCGTCGCGATGAACGGCGCATGCGTCGCTGCGACGGTCGAGGTTCGCGGCGACCTCCTGGCGGACCCGCTGGGCGGCTCCATGGACTGCCGCTGGCTCATGGTGACCGGCGCCGGTTCGAGCCTGAAGGTCGGCACCGCGAACGCACCGTTCCTGAACTCGTTCGTGTTGACCCTCAAGGGCAGTTCGTCCACCGAGAACATCATGGGGGCAGGCACCAAGTTCTTGATGGCGATGGACGGTGGCACCATCGACATGCATGGGCAGCAAAAGACCAGTTGGACCACGCTCACGCAGCTCAGTGGCACCAGCATCACGGTCGACAGCTG
>JAYUCN010000119.1:0-6096 GCA_043740335.1 Planctomycetota bacterium | reverse complement strand
ACTCCTACAGCCCGTTCGGTTCGCTCGGCACGTCGATGGTCGTACAGGGTGGCACGGTTCGCATGGAACAGTGCACGATCGCGAAGGGAAACACGGCTGCTGTGCTGACAGTCACCAATGCGAATGTCATGTTGGTTCACTGCACGATCCAGGGTATTGCGAACATCAGCGCGGGGAGCGGTGTCACTGCCACCAATGCGAACGTGACGCTGCGCGACTGCACGGTCACCGGCAGCAATGCCGCGTGCCATCCCGTGATCGGGTGCGCTGGCGCGCCGTCGAACGCCAGGCCCGGCATCGAACTCAACGTGTCGACACTGCACGCCGAACGCACGAACATCACCGGCGGCAGCCAATTGACCGGTGGTTTCACCGGCAATGGCGCGGTGGCACTCGTCACCGCCAACTCGAGCGTGTGTCTCGCCGATTGCACGTTGCTCGGCGGCTCGTCGATCAACGGTGCCGGCGGCACCGCCCTCGTCAACTCGGGTCCGACGACCGTGCAGATGCGCCAGACCCAACTCGCAGGAGGCACGCCGGGCGGCGGCACGAGCAATGGCGCGATCAATCCCTTGGCACAGCTGCTGCGACTGGAGCTCGTGCCCGTGTGGCAACGCGGCATGACGTCGACGCTGACCTTCCGCGGTGATGCGAACTCGGTCTACGGCCTCGGGCTGGCGACCGACCTGGTGCCGACGCAGGTGCCGCTCTTCGTCGAACCGGTGTGGATCGTCGCCGGCACAGCGATCACGTTCGGCGTGCTCGACGCGAGTGGCAATGCGAGCTTTGCCGTCGTGGTCCCGAGCGTTCCCTCGCTGCAGCACGCCACCGTCTGGTGTCAGGCGGTCGGCGGTCTCACGTTCCCCTTGCATGCTTCGACGATCGGCGGCGGCGTCATCCGCTGAACGACACTTCCCGCAGCGGGGCGAGCCTTCAGGGCTGGATCACGATCGCCACCGCATCGGAGGCGCCGAAGGACAGCCCCGCACAGGTGTCGATCCACACGAACTGCACCGCGAGCGCTGCACCCGCGAGGCCCGCGGACGGCGGTACGGGCAGCGGCAGGTGCGCGCACGCATACGCGTCGACGGCGACCGACGGCGTGGCGATCAACGTGCCGGGGTCGACCCAGAGGTCGAAGCCGAGCACCGGCAGTGCGGCGCCGAGCACCGCCGTCGAGGCGGCGGCCAACGTCGGGCTGCCGGGCGGCACGTCGCCGGCGGACAGCTCGAAGCTCGATTCGCCGACGAACGGACCGGAACGCGCGCGCACGCGCGCGCCGCGCGCACACGCACCCGACGGCGCGCCATGGCGCGTGACCCCGAGCGGCAGGCCCGCGACCTGCACGCAGTACGCATCGCCGTTGTTCACGTACGGCAGTCCACCGGGTGTCACGAGGAAGTTGTTGAAGTAGACGACGCCCGATGTGACCAGCTCGCCGCCCGGCGTGCTCTTGAGGTCATACCCGTAGTCGCCGTAGGGACCGCCGAATACGGCGCCGTAGTCGACGGCGCTGCCGTCGCTCGCGAGCACGCAGACCCAGCCGTCGTTCTGGCCGAGCGGCGTGGACTGCGCCGAACCGCGCGAGAGGGGCACGTTCGGCGATGCCGTGACGCCGCACACGGCGACCCGGCCGCCGCCGAGCGAGGTGGCGCGGAAGAAGATGTCGTCGGCGCTGCCGCCGACGTACGTCGCGAAGATCGACGTGCTGCCGTTCCCCGACAGGCGCCACGCAAAGCCGTCGTTGCCGCCGAACGGAGCGGGGCCGAACACGCCGGGCGTGGTCGGCAGGCCGGGTCCGTCGATGGCGCCGGTCAACGTCATCGACCCGTCGGTGTGCAACGCGATGCCACGCGGGTACTCGTTCGAAGGCGTGCCGAGGTAGGTGCACCAGACGAGGGCCGCCGTGCGGGTGAAGCGCGCGACGAAACCGTCGGCTTCGTGCGAGCTGCCGCCGTTGAAGGTCAGGTCGTAGGCGCCGGCGGTCACGGGCAGGTTGGTCGAGTTCGTGGCGCCCGCGGCGATCATGTCGCCGTTCGGTGCGATCGCGAGCGCGTGCGGGTACTCCTCGCCGTCGGAGCCGCCGCAGTACGTCGAGCCCACCAGGCTCGCGCCGTCGGCGGCGAAGCGCGTGACGAAGAAGTCGCTGAAGCCGAGGCGCGCGTTCGAGAAGGCGCCCGGCGTCGTCGGAAAGTTCAAGCTGTGCACGTGGCCGGCGACCGCGACTTCGCCGTTCGGTGCGATCGCCAGCGAAGTCGGGTATTCGAGCTGCGCACCGCCGAGGAACGAACTCCACACGAGACTCTGGCCGTTGGCCGCGAGGCGGGTAACGAACACATCGCCGCCCCCGTACGTGTAGCCGTCGAGGGTGCCGTTGTGCGTGGTGTCGAAGGCGCCCGGCGTGGTCGGAAAGTCGAGCGAGGACGTCCAGCCAGCGACCACCGGGTCGTCGCCGATGGCGCCGGCCACGGTCATCTGGTCGTTCTCGTTGCCGCCGAGGTATGTGCACCACAGGAGGGCGCCGTTGCTGGCGGCGAGACGCGCCACGAAGCCGTCGCCGACGAGCCAAGGGATCGGGTTGGCGCCATTGTAGGAGGGGTCGAACGTCCCCGGTGCGACAGGCAGATCGGTCGACTGCGTGGTGCCGGCGAGGAAGACGTCGCCATTGGCGGCGACCGCGACGGCATTGCCGTTATCGACGCTGCTGCCGCCGAAGCACGTCGACCAGCGCAGGTCGGGATCGATGCAGAGATCGGTCGCCGCACCGTGCGTGTCGATGCAGAAGCCGAAGCGATCGGCACCGCGTACTTCGAAGCGGCAGGCCACGGCGGTGCGACGTTCGCCGTCCTGCAGCCACGCGACCGGCGCCGACTGGCGCAGTTCTCCGGACGGGGCGGCGAGCACCAGTTCGTTGGTGGCATCATCGACGTGCAGCGAAGCGGCGCCGGTGACCACGAACTCGATGTCCTCGGTGCGGGCGTCGCGGGCGATGTGGAGATCGTAGGCGAAGGCGGCGGGCTGGCCCTTCGCGGCCGCGCGCAGCACGAGATCGACGCCGGGTGCGATGTGTCGTTGCTCGACTGCCGCATAGACGCGGGCCGCGCGCACGTGGGTGCGCGGATCGGCGCCGAACAGGAAGTTGCAGACTGAGCCGGTGGCCGAGCTCCCGGTGGGTGGGTGCTCGACGGACGCCACCGGCGCGATGGCGAAGCGCGCGGCGCCGCGACCGAACTCGATGCGCCGGTCGCTGACGTGCACCCATTCGCCGCGGGCACTGGCGACGAATGCGATGTCTGCCGGCCACTGACCAAGGTTCTCGACGAACCCCGCGACCGGGCCGAGGTCGTGGGGTGCTCGCGGACTGGCGTGGTCGCGGCGGATCGTCGCGGCGGGTCGGGCCAACAGAAGGGCGGTGCTCAGTGCGGCAGCCGCGAGGACGGTCAAGGCAACGGAGGAGATCGGCTTCATGAACTCACCTCGCGACGAGCATAGCCACTGTTCGCATGGTCTGCTCGCCATGGGGCTGCGGTTCGCCTGTCAGCGGCCCGAGCGCAGCGCGGTTGCCTCGTCGCCCTGACCCAGGGCCTGCAGCGCATCCGCCAGCAACTCGCGCGATTGCCGCGTGCACGGATGCTGTTCGCCGCGCAGTCCGAGGCGCTGCGTGTAGGCTGCGCGCAGCAGCGGCTCGGCGTCGGCGGGTCGCTTCATCTCCAGCAGGCACGCGCCGAGCAGATGATCGGCGCTCGCGCGCCACCACGGATCCGTACTCTGCCGGCTCGTTTCGCACAGGGCTCGCAACCGCGGCTCTGCCTGCTCGGGGTGGCCGGCCCGGCGTTGGACCTGGGCGAGCGCCGCCTCGCCCAGCGTCTGCTGTTCTGGCGTCAGGTCCGTGCGCGTGCTGACGCGGCTCTGCAGGTCCAGCGCCAGCTGTTCTGCCTCGTCGAGTTGCTGCGTGTCGGCCAGCCCGAGCGCCAGCTTGTACTGGGCGATCAGCGTCGTCCGCGCCTCCGGCCCGACCGCGGCGCGCCGACGCTCGAGCACTTCGCGCTGGATCGGCAGTGCTTCGGCGTGGAGCTCGAGGTCGCGCAGCACCAGGGCGACACCGGCCAGGCTGTCGATGACTTCGGCCTGGTCCTTCGGCAGCGCCGCACTGCGACCCGCATAGGCCGATCGGAACATCGCCAGCGCTTCTTCGTACTTGCCGCCGTCGGCGAGCACGAACGCGAGGTTGTGCTGGATGTTGGCGGTCTCGACGTGGTCGGGGGCGAGGACCGCGGTCGTGATCTCGAGCGCCTGGCGGAACGCGGCTTCAGCCTCAGTGAGCTTGCCCTGTCGTCGGCACATGCCGCCCAACACCGTCAGCGGCGGAAAGCGCTGCGGCGCGTTCGGCGGCGCGGTTGCGTCGAGGTAGGCCATCACCGCGCGCAACAACCGCTCGGCGTCGTCGAAGCGACCGAGCTGGCCGTAGACCAACGCCAGGTTGTTCTGGAGCGTGAAGCGATCGACGGCGTCGAGCGGAGCTTCGAGCATGGCCTCGAGCATCGTCGAAGCACCGGCAAAGTCGCGTTCGGCAAGGAGCACGCGCGCCGTCGACTGCTGGTGCATGCGCCGCAGGCGGAGCGGTGTGGTCGGCTGGCTGCAGACGGCGGCCAGTTGCTCGAGCCGTTCACGACCCTGGCGGCGGGATCCGAAACCGATCTGCATGTCGGCGAGCTGCAGAGCGGCCTGGACGACATCGGCGTGGTCGTCACCGAGCGACGCGCTGAGCCGGGCCAGCATGGTTTCGTAGATGGCGATCGCCTTGGCCGGATCTGTGGTCGTCTCGATCTGGGCCCACGTCATGCGGAGTCGCAGCGTGTACGGATGGTCCTCGCCGAGCACCTTCGGTTGCCGCTCGAGCAGCGGCGCGAGGATCGCTCGCGCGCCGTCGTAGTCCATGGCCCGCATGCGGACCCTGGCGAGCAGGTGGGTGGCCGCCATCGCCGCGGTCGAGTCGGCGCCGAGTGCCGTGGTCGCGCGCGCCACGATGTCCCGAGTCAACGCTTCCACTTGCTCGTCCTGTGACAGCTCGAGGCGGGCGCTGGCGAGATCGAGTTCCAGGCCGAGCACGTCTTCGGAATCGTTCCCGCAGCCCTCGCGCACGTCCGGGAGCGCATCCATCAACAACTGGACGCTCTCCGCCGACCGTCCCAGGTCCGTGAGCAGCAGTGCCAGGCTGGCTATGGCATTGGCAGTTTCGCGGTCGCCTGGTCCCAGGATCCGGCGGCAGCTCGCCACCTGCTCACGCAACAACTGCTCGGTATCGGGCGCACCGAGGTTGGACAAGGCGACGCCGAGATTGCTTCGCGTCACCAAGGTGTCGCGGTGCAGGTCCCCGAGCAGGGCGGCGCGGGTCGCCAGCGCCGGACGCAGGCATTCGGCGGCAGGGCCCGGCTTGCCCAGCGTCAGCAGCGTTGCGCCGAGCGCGTTCTGCAGGTCGGCGCGCACGAGCGGCTGGTCGGGGAAGGCGCTCGCGAGTTCTTCGGCGCCGCGCGTGAGCGCCTGCACGAAGTCACCTGCCCGACCGTGCAGTTCGCGGTTCGGACCCTGCAGCAGGCGCTTCAAGTAGGCGAACGCGTCGGTGCTGCGCCGCTCGGCGGCGGACGCTTCCCACATGCCCAACGTCGTGCCCGCGATGCCGAGCAGCAGCGACAGCACGAGCCCGACCGCGATGGCGACGACGGTGCGGTGCCGGCGCGTGAAGCACCGCACGAGGTAGCCCATGTGCTGGGCGTGGGCGCTGACGGGCAGGTGGTCGAGCCAGCGCCGCAGGTCGGCGGCGAACGCCGACGCACCGGCGTAGCGCGCTTCGGGATCGGTGGCGATGGCCTTCTGGAGGACGAGTGCGAGGTCGCCGAGCTCGGGCGCCGCTCGCGATCCAGGTTCCGGCAGCCTGCCCGTGAGCAACTCGCAGCCGATGACGCCGAGCGCGTAGACATCGGCGCGCGTGTCGATCGCGGTCACGTCGCCCCGCAGTTGTTCGGGGCTCATGTACGGCAGCGTGCCGACGCGTTCGCGCACGGCGGCCGTGCCCGGCTTGCGTTCGGTCAGCGAACG
>JAYUCN010000118.1:0-2493 GCA_043740335.1 Planctomycetota bacterium | reverse complement strand
AGACGATCGGCAACGATGCGATGGACCGCGCGGAACTGCTCTGGGCGGGCAGCGCGCCTGCCCTCGCCGCCTACTCGACCTCCGGAACCGGCTGCCTCGGATCGAACGGCACCGCCGTGACGATCAGCGGCGTGCCGAGCGCGCGCCCCGTGCTCGGCTCCAGCCTGCAGGTCAATGTCGTCAACCTGCCCGTGCCTGCGCCCGCCGTGGTCATGATGGTGGGCACCTCCGCGATCGTTCCCGGAGTCAGCCTCGGCTTCCTCGGCGCGACCGGCTGCACGCTCGACACCGACATCATCGCGTTCGAACTCTTGGATGCCACGGCAGGCCATGCTTCGTGGTCGCTTGTGATCCCGAACAATCCGGTGTGGCTCGGACAGTCGATCTACCACCAGGTGGCGACAGCCGACCCGCTCGCCAACGGGTTCGGCGTCACGACGTCCAACGTCGGCAGAGCGTTCGTCGGGCTGTAGTTCGCGCGATCCAGTCGAGACCCGGCCCTGACCGGGAATCGTGGGTGGCCCAGTGCTCGCGTTCGCCGTGCCGGGCGGCATCGTGCCGCCGTGCCGGCTCGTACGATGCCGACCTCCGATGCGGCACTGTTGACCGTGGGAACTCGAGCCGCGCAGCCCAGGCGCTGCGATCACCCGTTCCCATTTTGCCTGTCCGAGAGGGCATGCTCAGTACGACCTCGCGCGCGACTCGATCATGAACTCGAGCAGCTGAGCCAGCTCGTGGTGAACGGCGGCGCGTTCGACGACTCCGCATCGACGCTCAGACTTGCCGATGCACATAGGTGAAGGCCGCCGCCAGCGCATCGACAATGCCGCGCGCAATCTCGCGCCAACTGTGGTGCGATGTGCATGCTCCTCGCCCGGGCCCTTGTTGCTCGAACCGTCCCACCATGCCGACACGTTTCGTCTCGTTGCTGGTGCTCGTGCTAGCGGCTGGCTCGCAGGGTGCTTTGGGCCTCGTCGCCCAGAAGCCCGTTCCCGACGTCACGCCCGGCGGCAGGATCGACACCCACCACGACGCCTGGCTGCGCACCGGCACCTGCTGGCTCTTGACGGACAAGGACGGCGCGGACCTGCCCGCCGACGCGGTGGTCGAGAACTTCCCCGTGCTCGTGCGTCTGCAGCGCAGAAGCTTCGACTTCACGGCGGCGCAGCCGCATGGTGAAGACCTGCGGTTCACGAGCGCTGACGGCACGGCGTTGCCCTGCGAGATCGAACACTGGGACGGCCTCGCCGGCACGGCGAGCGTGTGGGTGCTGGTGCCGCGCATCGTCGGCAAGGCTCGGCAACCGCTGCACGTGCACTGGGGCAATCCTGCGGCGACGAGCGAGTCGAATGGCCGCGCAGTGTTCGGTGCGTTCAATGGCTACTGCAGTGTGCTCCACTTCGAATCGGCGCTGCACGACGCGGTGGGCACCGTGAACCTGAAGGACGAAGGCACCGAGCCAGTGCGCGGCATGATCGGCGAGGGACGCCACTGCAACGGCCACAGCGGCATCTTCTGCGGCGACCAGATCACGGCGTTCCCGGCCGGCGCCAGTGCCAGCAGCACGGAAGCATGGTTCTTCGCCGAACGAACGAATGCGACCGTGCTCGCGTGGGGTCAGGAGCAACGGCCGGGCAAGGTGATGATGAACCTGCTGAGCCCACCGCGCGTGGCCATCCAGTGCTACTTCGCCGACGTCGAGGCCAAGAGCCCGCTCTTGATGCGGCAGTGGACGTACGTCGTGCATACCTATGAGCGCGACAACTCTCGCGTCTACGTGAACGGCGTGCTCGACGGCGCGTCGACACCGCGGCTCGACATCCCGAAGTCCGTGCGCTTCGACCTCGGCGGCTGGCACGGCCACGGGTTCCAAGGGGACCTCGACGAGGTGCGCATCAGCAACGTGGTGCGTTCGCCCGCGTGGATCCGGCTTCAGTACGAGAACCAGAAGTCGATGCAGACCCTCGTCGGGCCGCTCGTCACCTCTGGCGAGGCGTTCTCGACGTCCGTGCCGGCGCTGTCCGTGCGCGAAGGGGAAACGGCGACCATCACGGCAAGAGCTGGTGGGGCGCAGAAGACCTATTGGCGGCTCGTGCGCGACGGCGCCGAGACGACCGTCGGGGTGGACCAGTTCGAGTTCTCGCTCGCGGCGGGGCGCGTGACCGGCGATCAGGCGATGGCGCTGCGCTTCGTCGCGGTCTACCCGCAGGAGACGCGCACGATCGACATCCCGGTGACGATCACCGAGCACGTGCCCGAGCCGGAGTTCACGCTGGAAGCACCGCCCAAGTGGGACGGGCGGCAGGCGCTCGTGCTCGCGCCGCAGGTCACGAACCGCGCAACTCTGCAGGCGAGGTCCGCCGCGATTCTCCAGCACAGCTGGCGCATCGATGGTGTGGCGGTCGCGAAGCACGAGGAGCACGACCAGCTCGTGCTCGAACGCGCGATGGCGAGCGGTCCGATGACGATCACGCTGGGGATCGACAATGGCGG
>JAYUCN010000117.1:0-6102 GCA_043740335.1 Planctomycetota bacterium | reverse complement strand
CTGTCGCGGACGGTTCGAGACTCCCAACGGCCGAGCAGGATTCTAGGGCCTTGGATCCGGGCGAAGGAAGGCCGCGCAACGTGGTCGGGGGTGGCACGCTTCCGGCCGGCTCGGCTGGCAGGGAGGCAAGCGTCAACGTCGGTCCGCGAATCGAGTTGCCTTCGTGAGATGCCGCCGGTCACGCGCCATGCGCACGCCGATCCGCCCAGCGTCGGCCCCAGCGTGGTGGCGTGCGATGTGCATACGGGCGCGCGCCAGCGTGGTCGCGAACGAACGCAGAAGGCATGCGTGGTCCATCACCGACTACTGCGGCAGCACGCGCACCGAGGCCAGGAGCGGCAGATGGTCGGAGGCCAAGCGTGTGCCGCGTGTGCGCAGCCGTTCGAGCGATACGAGATCGACATCGCCACGTACGTACAGCGAGTCCAGCGCCCGCACCGGCGCCCAGGCGGGGAATGTCCGCAACGGGCGCGCCGGTCCATGAAAGCCGGCCGGCACGAGCAGGCCCGGACCGAGCGTGCCCCAGACGTCGTTGAAGTCGCCGGCGACGAGCATTGGCGTGCGGTGCTGGACCGACAGCAGGGGTTTGGACGCGAGCAATCGCCGCAGTTGTGCGCGGCGTTCGGCCTCGCCGAGGCCCAGATGCAGGTTGAACACGTGCAGCGTGCGCGTCTGCTCCGCCGCCGACGGTAGCCGCAGTTCTGCGTGCAGCACGCTGCGGGCCTTCCGGTCAGGCAGCGTCAAGTCGATGTTCTCGGTCGTCGCGATCGGGGAACGGCTGAGGATCGCGTTGCCGTACTCGCCGCGCCGTGGTCCGAAGCGCACGTTCACGAAGTAGCTCCGATGGGGCATGCCGAGCGCCTCGCCGAGCACGTCGACCTGGCGATCGTGGCCGTACCAGCGACCGTTCTGGGCGACTTCCTGCAGCAGCACGAGGTCGGGGTCCGCCGCCGCGATCACGGCAGCGATCCGCGCAGGGTCGTAGCGGCGATCGATGCCGCCGACACACTTGTGCACGTTCCAGGAGACGATGCGGACGATCAGTGACAACCAGAGCCTCCAGCAGACCCGCGATGCCGCGCCGGATGCGCTGGCAGCCGGGACCAACATCGCCGAGCACCCGATCGCCCGCAACGTCGGCGGTCCGAATCGGCGCGCGAAGTTCGGGCCATTGCGGACCAGGCCCGAGCGAAGCCGGATGCGCTATCTGGTGGCAGGCGGCAGCAACACGGCGTCGATCACGTGCACGATGCCATTCGACGCGCGGATCGAAGCGACGATGTTGGCATCGTTGACCTTCACCTTGCCGTCGACCACGCGGATCGTGACCTTCTTGCCGTTCGCCATCGCAAGCTGCTGACCGTCCTTCAGATCCTTCTGTTCGTAGACCGACGTGGTCACGTGGTACTTGAGGATCTCCTTGAGGTCGGGTTGCTGCTCGGACTTCAGCAGCGTCTCGACGGTTCCGGCCGGCAGCTTGTCGAATGCGGCGTTGGTCGGCGCGAACACGGTGAGCGGTCCCGGATTGGCGACCGACTTCACGTAGTCGGCCGCCTTGAGGGCCGCCACCAGCGTGGAGTGGTCCTTGGAACCTGCGGCGATGCTGACGATGTTGTTCGGCTCGAGTGGTGGTGGCGCCGTGTCCTTCTTGACGCTCGCAACGATCGGGGAGGCGACACTGGTGATTCCCGCGGGTTCGTGCGAGCAGGAGGCGACGACACAGGCCAGCAGGGCCAGCAGACGGACGCGAATGGTCATGAGTTCGGTGCCTCGGTCACTCGAGGGATGCAACGATGCACTGCGTCGGCGTTATTCGCGATACGAACCACTGCGGGGACTTGCGCGAGTCCGGCTCCGCACCGACTCCCGAGGCGAATGGGCCAGGCAGGGCATGTGGCTGCCAAAGGACGTAGATGGCCGCCAACTGTGGTCCATGCTGTACTAATCGCTCGTGTGCTTCATTGACGACTCGTCCCTGGGCTGCTTCGCAGCCAGGAGATTGTCGCCGATGGCCAGACCCGCACTCGTCTCGTTCCTCTTCCTCGTGACCACGACCGCCTGTGGTGGCGACCCCTCGGCCCTCGTGACCAAGAGCGGAGGAAGGGCCTCTACGAAGTCTGTAGCCGCGGCGGTTGGTGCCAAGCAAGCGAAGGACCTCTTCGAGTCGCTGTGCTTCACGTGCCACGGCCTCACGGGTCACGGGGATGGTCCAGGGGCCGCTGCCCTGAACCCCAAGCCGCGCACGTTCGCGGAGGTGGCCTGGCAGGACTCCGTCACCGACGACCAGATCACCAAGGCCATCACCCTCGGCGGCGCCGGCGTCGGCAAGAGCCCGATCATGCCGGCACAGCCGCAGTTGAAGGGACAGACGGAAGTGCTCGCTGGCCTCGTGAAGATCGTGCGCGCCTTCCGCGGCAAATAGGCCTTTGCCACCCGTGACCATCGCGTCAGAACCCAAGGACCAAGGAACCCTCCGATGAACTCTCTGCCCATGCGTACTTCTTCGCGCGTCATCGCCCTGTCGGCTCTCGGCGTGCTCGCCGCGTGCAACGGGCGATCGGCGTCCGCGGGCGCCGGCGATGGCCCCGGCAACGACGTCGTCGACCTGATGCGGGCCCGCAACCTGTCCGAACAGGACGTCACCGCGGCGCTCAAGACATACACACCGACCGGGCGTCTCGACGAGTACTACGCGTTCGCGTCGGGCGGGCACGGCGGCAACCTGATCGTGATCGGCGTGCCGAGCATGCGCATCCTGAAGTACATCGGGGTGTTCACGCCCGAGCCGTGGCAGGGCTACGGCTACGGCGACCAGAGCGGCGACGTGCTGAGCAGCGTCACCAGGGCCGGCAACCAGATCACGTGGGGGGACATGCATCACCCGGCGTTCAGCGAGACCGGCGGCGACTACGACGGCAAGTACATCTTCGTCAACGACAAGTGCAACCCTCGCGTCGCCGTCGTCGACCTGTCCGACTTCGTCACCAAGCAGATCGTCGGCAGCGAACTGATCCAGTCCGAGCACGGGGCGACGTTCGTCACGCCGGACACCGACTACGTGGTCGAGACGTCGCAGTACCCGACACCGCTCGGCGGCGCCTATGCACCGGTCGAGGAGTTCAACGAGAAGTACCGCGGCGCGATGATCTTCTGGCGCTTCGACAAAGCGAAGGGCCGCATCGTGCCGCAGGAGTCGTTCGCGATCGAACTGCCGCCGTACATGCAGGACCTCGCCGACTGCGGCAAGAAGCAGAGCGACGGCTGGGTGTTCTGCAACTCGATCAACACCGAGCGCGCCTACGGCGGCATCCTCGAAGGCAAGCCGCCGCTCGAGTCCGGGTCGACGCAGAACGACATGGACTATCTGCACTGCATCGCCTGGCGGAAGGCGGAAGGCGTCGCGAAGGCGGGCAAGACCGAGACCATCGCCGGCATGCGCGTGATCCGCATGCAGACGGCGATCGACGAGGGACTGCTGGCCTTCGTGCCCGAATCGAAGAGCCCGCACGGCGTCGACGTGACCCCGGACGGCACGGCCGTCGTCATCGGCGGCAAGCTCGACACGCACACGACGCTGTTCGACACCCAGAAGATCGCCGCCCAGATGGCCGCGAAGAAGTACGTCGGCAAGGACCCGTACGGCGTGCCGATCCTCGACTACAAGAGTTCGATCGTCGGTCAGTGTGAACTCGGGCTCGGCCCGCTGCACACGGTGTTCGACGACAAGGGTTTCGCCTACTCCTCGCTGTTCATCGAGACGGTCGTCGCCAAGTGGTCGCTGAAGGACCTGAAGGTCGTGCAGAAGATCGACACGCACTTCAACATCGGCCATCTCGTCGCAGCCGAAGGCGACACCGTCAGCCCGGATGGCAAGTACTTGATCGCGATGAACAAGTGGTCGCTCGACCGCTTCGCGCCGGTCGGGCCGCTGCTGCCGCAGAACTTCCAGCTCATCGACATCAGCGGCGACCAGATGCAGCTGCTCTACGACATGCCCGTGGGACTCGGTGAGCCGCACAACGCGCAGATGATCAAGGCAGACAAGCTGAAGCCCGTCGAGGTCTACAAGCCGATCGGCACCAATCCCTACACGCAGAAGGTCGATCCCGATGCGGTCGTCGCCGGCAAGGAACACATCGAGCGCAAGCCCGACGGCGTGCATGTCTACATGACCGCGGTGCGCAGCCACTTCACGCCCGACATCATCCGGGTCAAGGAAGGCGACACCGTGCACCTGCACGTGACCAGCGTCGAGCAGGCGCGCGACGCGACGCACGGTCTCGCGATCGGGTCGCACAACATCAACGTGAGTCTGGAGCCGGGCAAGTACTGCTACATCAAGTTCCAGACCAAGAGGGCCGGCGTCTATCCGTTCTACTGCACGGAGTTCTGCTCGGCGCTGCATCTGGAGATGGCTGGCTACCTGCTGGTCGAGCCGAAGTGATCGTCGACGGCGTGCGACCGCCGACACCGCCCCCGTCACCAGCCATGCGATTCCCGTTCGCCGTCCTGTTGTCGCTCACGTGCGCGTGCAGTGATCGCCTCGAGCCCGCGCCGGCTGGTCGAGCGGTGCCGCCGCGACCGACCGCCGGGCAGGAAGTGATCGCTGGCACGCTGCAGCAGTGCATCGACGCAGCACCGGCCGGTGCTGTGCTGCTGCTGCAGCCAGGCGAGTACCGCGGTGCGGTCGTGATCAGGAAGCCGCTGACACTGTGGGGGCCGGCCGAGGCCGTGCTGCTGGGAGCCGAAGGCTCCACCGTGCGGGTCCTGGCGAACGACGTGACGCTGCTCGGCTTCACCGTGGCCGGCAGTGGTCAGCGTTTCGACCTGACCGACGGCGGCATCCTGCTGCGCGGTTGTGACCTTCGCGTCGAGGGCGTGACGATTCGCGACGCGTTGTTCGGCATCCTGGTCGAAGGCTGCAAGCGCGTGCTGCTGCGGGGCAACACCGTGATCGGTACCGGCGCATCGGCGATGGGAATGCGCGGCGACGGCATCCGCCTCTGGGAGACGAACGACTCGCAGGTGGTCGACAACGTCGTCACCGACGCGCGCGATGTGGTCGTCTGGTACTCGTCGCGCAATCATCTCGCCGACAACACCGTCAGCCGCTGCCGCTACGGCACGCACTTCATGTACAGCCACGACAACGTGGTCGAAGACAGCCGCTACGTCGGCAACGAGGTCGGCATCTTCGTGATGTACAGCCACGGCGTCGTCGTGCGGCGCAACCTGATCGCGAGGTCCGGCGGGGCGGCGGGCATCGGGCTTGGCCTCAAGGAGGCCGGCGACATCACGGCCGAGGACAACTGGTTCCTCGCCAACACGACGGGCATCTACGTCGACAGTTCGCCCCTCGACCCGGATCATCACAATCGCTACGCGCGCAACGTCGTTCGCTTCGCCGAGTCCGCGGTTTCGCTGCACGCGTCGGTGCAGCGCACCGAACTGGTCGACAACGAGTTCCGCGACAACGGGGCAGTGGTAAAGGTCGGCGGGCAGGGCGACGCGCTGGGCTGCACGTTCGCCGGCAACTGCTACGACACGTACCAGGGCTACGACCTGAACGGTGACGGCCGCGGCGACGTGCCGTTCGAGTTCCGACGGTTGTCGACGCAACTCGAAACCCGCTATCCGGAACTCGCACTGCTGCACGGGTCGCCGGCGATGGGCATGGTCGATCTGGTCGGCGAGGTCATGCCGATGTTCGCGCCGCGGCGGCTCATGCAGGACGGCACGCCCCGCCTGCGGCCCGTCGCGATGACGTGGACGCTGGAGGACCGCCGTGCACGTTGAACTGCGCAACCTCGGCAAGCGCTTTGGCGCCGTCACGGCGCTGCGCGATGTGAGCCTCGAGTTGCCCGCGGGCAGTCGCACGGCGCTCATCGGTCCGAACGGCTCCGGCAAGTCGACCCTCGTGCGCATCCTCATGGGCATGCTCGACGCCGAAGGGTCGGTGACGATCGACGGGAAGGCACCCGACCTCGAACGGCAGGCGCTGGCGCCCCGCATCGCCTACGTGCCGCAGATTGCACCTCGCCTCGCCGCGTCGGTGCGCGATGTCGTCGGCGCCGTCGCCACGCTGCGCGGCATCGCCGTGGC
>JAYUCN010000116.1:0-2496 GCA_043740335.1 Planctomycetota bacterium | reverse complement strand
GGCCCGGTCGCTTCGCGCGCATCATCGTCGAGAAGCCGTTCGGCCGCGATCTGCAGACCGCCGTCGCGCTGAACGACCAGGTGCGCGAAGGCTTCCACGAGCGCCAGGTCTTCCGCATCGACCACTACCTCGGCAAGGAGACGGTCCAGAACATCCTCGCCCTGCGTTTCGCGAACGGCATCTTCGAACCGCTGTGGAACGAGAAGTTCGTCGACCACGTGCAGATCACGGTCGCCGAGTCGATCGGCGTCGGCTCGCGCGGCGGCTACTTCGAGGAGTCCGGCATCATCCGCGACATGATCCAGAACCACCTCATGCAGGTGCTGACGCTGGTCGCGATGGAGCCGCCGGCGGCGCTGACGTCGGACGCCGTGCGCGACGAGAAGGTCAAGGTGCTCAGGGCGATCCGCTCGTTCAAGCCCGAGGACGTCGATCGCACGACGGTGCGCGCCCAGTACACACGCGGTTCGTTCGGCGGCGAAAACGTCAAGGGCTACCGCGACGAAGAGGGGGTGCCCGCGGCCTCGGTGACCGAGACCTATGCCGCCGTGCGCCTGCAGGTCGAGAACTGGCGCTGGTCGGGCACGCCGTTCTACCTGCGCGCGGGCAAGCGCCTGCCGCGCAGGGCCACCGAAGTCGCGATCCAGTTCAAGCAACCGCCGCACCTGCTGTTCGAAGGTGGCAAGCCGCTGCAACCGAACATGCTGCTGCTGCGCATCCAGCCAGACGAAGGCGTGGCGCTGCGCTTCGGCGCCAAGGTGCCGGGCCCCGACATGCGAATCCGCGACGTGCGCATGGACTTCCGCTACGGCACCGCGTTCGGTGGCGAGACGGCGGACGCCTACGAGCGGCTGCTGCTCGATGCGATGCTCGGCGACGGCACCTTGTTCGCGCGCCGCGACGAAGTCGAGGAAGCGTGGCGCATCGTCGACTCGATCGTCGCCGGCTGGCGCCAATCGACGAGGCGGCCCGAAGAATACGTCGCCGGCACCTGGGGTGCTGACGCCGCCAACGAGCTGCTCGGCAGCGGTCGTGCCTGGAGGAAGCCTTGAGCAGCGGTCCGAGCCTCGTGCGCACGCCGCCGCGCACCACGTCCTTGAAGCAGATCCCCGACGCGCTGCGCTCGCTATGGCGCGCCTGCATGCCCGAGATGCCGGACGGCGACGTCTCGCGTTCGCTCGCGATCAACTTCGTCGGCATCGCGTCCGCCCGCGACGAACAGGCGCTGCGCGACGTGACCGACCGCCTGCAGCGCCGCACCCCCTGCCGCGCCTTCCTGCTGCTCGTCGACGACACGGTGCGCGAGATCGGGGCCGAAGTCAGTGCGACGACGCGTTGCCACGGCACCACGCGCGACATCGTGCTCGAGGAGATCGTCATCCGGTTGCCGGAGAGCGGGTTTCCGCAGATGCCGGGACTGGTTCGACCGCTGCTCGAGAACGACCTGCCCAACCACCTGTTCTGGAGCTCGGGCTGGCCGCGCCGCGAACAGCAGTTCGACGATCTGGCGCAGTTGTGCGATCACGTCGTCGTCGACTCGCGCCGGTTCCAGGCGCCCGCCCGCGAGTTGGAACTGCTGAACGCCCGCCGCGGCAAGGGCAAGCGCGTGACCGACATGTCGTGGTGGCGGCTGCGACCATGGCGGCGCGCCCTCGCGGAGGCCTTCGAGCGCGTGGTGTGGCGACCGGGAACGGCGACCACGGGCCGCATCCGGCACGGCCAGCCTGGTGCGGCCGCGGCCTTGCTGCTCGCGGGTTGGCTCGGCAACAAGCTCGGCGCCAAGATGCAGTTCGACGACACCGGGGATCCGACCGCAGCCTGCCCCGATGGCGTGTGCCTGCGCACGGATGGCTTCGAAATCGAAATCGCGGCCGCCCGCCAGCAGATCACCGCGCACGTCACGACGCCCGAACACTGCTACGTGCCGTTCAAGGTGCCGACCTCGCGCGGCAGCGACGGCGACCTGCTCGCCGCGTCGATCGACCTCGGTTGATCGGCGGCAAGAGCCTCGCGCAGGTCCTCAGACCAGCGTGCGCAGCAGCTTTCCCGCCGGGGCCACGCGGATGCCGTCTGGCGTGACGTGATCCTGTTCGCCACGCAACGACACCTGCCATGCGTCGGCCGCGGGGAATCGTTCGTGCAGGTAGCGAAGGCTCTTGTCCAGGGAATCGTCGCCGAGCTTGCACTCGACGAGCAGCACGGGTCGCCGGCCAGCGCACACGACGAAGTCGACCTCGCGACCATCCGTGTCACGGAAGTAGCGAAGTTCAAGGTCGAGTCCCTGCGTGTCCTGCTGCCAATGGACCCACTTCAGCAGGTGGCTGGCGACAAGGTTCTCGAAACGTGCACCGGGGTCGGGCACCGCCGACCAGTCCCAGTGGTAGTGCTTCTGGGCCTTCTTGATGGCGCGGATCTTCGCGGTGCCGAACGGCGAGAGCCTGAAAATGGCGTAGAGCCGTTCGATGGCATCGAGCCAGCGCGTGGCGGTCTTGTGGT
>JAYUCN010000115.1:0-2498 GCA_043740335.1 Planctomycetota bacterium | reverse complement strand
TGACGCAGGAACTGCTGCCCGCGCTCGACAGCTTCGCCATGGCATTGCAAGCCTACGAATCCGGCACCGATCCCAAGTCCCTCGTCGAGGGCGTGCGGCTCGTGCAAACGCTGTTGATGGGCGCGCTCGAACGCAACGGCCTCCAGGAAATCCAGGCCACCGGCGTGCCGTTCGACCCGTCGCGGCACGAAGCCGTCGCCGTGCAACCAGCGCACGACGTGCCTGAGGGCCACGTGGTGCGCGTGCTCCAGACGGGCTATCTGCTCGGCGACCGCGTCGTGCGCCACAGCCGCGTCATCGTTGCCGGACCGTCCGCCGACAAGCCGCCGCAGGCGACCTGAGCAGTACACCAGATGCCCACCTACGATTATCTCTGTTCGGCCTGCGACCATCGCTTCGAGAAGTTCCAGAGCATGTCGGCGAAGACGCTCCGGAAGTGCCCCGAGTGCAAGAAGCCGGCACTCGAGCGCCTCATCGGCGCCGGCGCTGGCGTCATCTTCAAGGGCTCCGGCTTCTACCAGACCGACTACCGCGGCACGTCCTACAGCAGCGACGCGAAGAAAGACGAGAACGGCGGCTCGGCTGGCACCAGCAAGGATCCCAAGAGTGATGCCAAGGATGGCGCCTGCGCACCGACCTGCGGCACCGACAAGGCCCCCACGGGCTGCACGATGCCGAAGAAGGAAGCGACGAAAGAACCGAAACCGAAGAAGGACTGATGGACGGCTCGTTCAGTCGCGCAGCGCGTCCGGGTTCCAGGCACCGACGCGCACGCCGTTCTGGAATGCGTCGAGCACGCCGAGTCCCCCGTGCGGCAGGTTCAGCGAGACGCAGCGCGACAACCGCATGCCGAGCATCGCCGCTGCGAACCCGCTGAGCAGCGACCCCGGCAGCACCACGGCGATCGACTTGCCCACCACCTTGGGCATCGTCGCCGTCCACCACGCCAGCACGCGCTCGACGCAGTCGCCGAGGCTCTCGCCGCCAGGCGCTCTGGCCTCGCCGAACTCCGAGAAGAACGTGCGCACGGCACCGTCCTCGTCGCGCATGACGTCGCTCCACGTGCGGCCCTGCCAGCGCCCCATCTCCTGATCGCGCAACCGTTCGTCAGGGCGCGCTTCCTGCTGGTGGGCTTCGGCGAGTGCACGCGCCGGGCCGAGGCACTGCGGCTGCGGGCTGCAGTGCACCTCGCCGATCGTCGCGGTTTTGCACAACTCCAGGAGGCGCAGGACCTGGGCGCGGCCGCGTCGGCTCAGCTCGGCCGGTCCGGCGCCGATCGCACGCTCGGCGTGGGCCGCGTCCAGTTCAGGATGACGGAACAACCATAGGCGGCAGAAGTCGGTCGGGTCGGCGAGCACAAGAACATCTTGGCTCGGCCATCGCCGCAGTGCCACGGCGACGGCCGCGTCGGGCGCCGACCGGCAAGCAGATCGAACGGCAACCGGCACGCCGACTGCGACGACTTCCATCGTGGCCAGGCACCCGCAGGGCCGGTAGCCTGCGCGACGTGAGCTTCGCCTCGCTGAAGACCGGCATCGACGGCCTCGACGGCATCCTCGGTGGCGGCATCCGCTACCCCGACGACGCCGCCGCGTTCGTCTGCCTCGCCGGCGGCCCCGGCACGGGCAAGACCTTGCTCGCCCTCGAGATGGTCGTGCGCGCCTGGCTCGACGCCGACGACGGTGCCACGTTCCTCTACTACTCGGTCGAGCACTCCCCCGACAGCATCCACAAGAAGCTCGCCTCGGACTTCGACTGGTTCCGCACCGGGGCGCAGATCACGGCGCAGCCCCGCGAAGTGCCGAGCCGGCTCGTGCTGGAAGCGCGCGGACGCCACGGCCAGAGCCAGCTCGTCCTGACCCAGGCGCGCCCCGCCTCGATGCAGCAGAAGAACGCGCGCGGCACCACGGTCGACATCGAGTGGATCCTCGCCGAGATCGAGAACCAACGCATGGTCAACCCCGTGCGCATGGTCGTCATCGACAACGTCGGTCTCTTGCTGACCGACCTCGAGTACTTCGAGAAACGCGGAGCGCTGCTGGAGACGCGCCGCCGGCTGCTCGAGCACTGCATCCACGGCATCTTCGTCATGGAGGAAGCGCACCCGCGGGACCTGCGGCTGCCGTCGGCGGAAGAGTTCTCGACCGATCTGATGCTGCACCTGTCGTTCCGCGAAGAGGCGACCGACTTCAAGGCGCGCGCGATCGAGATCAGCAAGGCGCGCCACCAGTACTACTACCGCGGCGTGCACCACTTCTCGATCGCGGGCCGCGGCATCACGCGCGACATCTACCTCGGCGCCCGCAACGAACGTGGCCCCGGCATCCACATCTATCCGTCGGTGGCGGCGCAGCTGTCGATGGCTAGAGACCAGGCGCAGTTCACGGTGCCACCGCGCGGCGAGAGTGCGATCGACCTCGGCCACCCGGAACTGAACGGCGCGTTCCAGAACGACACCGGGCCAGCGGCGCGTTCTTCCACTGTGCTGCTGGCCGAAC
>JAYUCN010000114.1:0-6116 GCA_043740335.1 Planctomycetota bacterium | reverse complement strand
TCGAACACCGCTACGGTCAATTCTCGCGCACGATCTCGCTGCCGCAGGACGCCGCCGGCCAGGACATCGAAGCCGTCTACAAGCAGGGCGTGTTGACCGTGACCGTGCCCAAGCAACCCGAGGCGCGGCCGACGAAGATCCAGGTGCGCGGCGCCTGACGATCCCCTGCTGCGATCACCGCCTTGCCCGCGTAGCCTGCGCGCATGATCACGCTCGTGCAGCGCGTGCGGTGGGCCAAGGTGACGGTCGAGGACGCCTGCACAGGCGCGATCGAACACGGCGTGCTGCTGCTCGTCGGCGTCGAGCAGCGTGACACGGAGGCCGACGCCGAGACGACGGCGCGCAAGATCGCGAGCCTGCGCCTGTTCCCGGGCCGCACGCCGATGGACCTGTCCCTGCACGACGTGAGCGGCAGTTGCCTCGTCGTCAGTCAGTTCACGCTGGCCGCCGAACTGCGGCATGGCAACCGTCCCGACTTCGGCGCCGCAGCAGCACCCGCACTCGCCGACTCCCTCTACCAGCGCGTCGCCAGCGAACTCGCGGCTGCCGGTCTCGTCGTCGCCACGGGCCGGTTCGGGGCTTCGATGCAGGTCGAACTGTGCAACGACGGTCCGGTCAGCTTCGTGTTGACTGTGCGCGGCGGCAAGGTCGTTCCCGCCCGGACCGAACGACCTGAGTCGCCACCGGCAGCTACTTCCTGACCGGGCGGCTTGCCGACATGATCCGGCCCGCGCGATGCACGTACTCTTCCTCGCTCCCGACACGCACGTCTACAACCACGGCTTCGTGCAGGCCCTGAAGGGTCTCGGCGCCAAGGTGTCGGCGATCGGCTTTTCCGACAAGGAACGGCTGTCGCCCCCAGTGAACCGCCTGGTCGACGGCTACCGCGCGTGCGATCGCCTGCTGGACAGCGAAGTCGTGTTCCAAGCGGCGCAGGAGCTCGCGACCCCGAGCTTCGATCGCATCGAGACGATCGACGAGCCGCTCGTCGAACCCGCGGCGGCTCTGCGCGAACGCTTCGGCGTGCCCGGACTGCCGCTGCAGACCGCGCGCCTGTGCCGCGACAAGGTCGCGATGAAGGAGTTCCTGCGGCAGCACGCAATCCCCTGCGCGCACTCGACCGCGGTCGCGACCCCACAAGACGCGCTCGACTTCGCCGAGCGCTGGGGCTACCCGGTCATCGTGAAGCCGATCGCCGGCTTCGGCACGCTACGCACCTTCCGTTGCGGAACCAAGGTCGAGCTCGAGAGCGCGCTGCAGAAGCTCGCGCCCGCCGCGACCAACCGCCTCGCGATCGAGGAGTTCATCGACGGCCACGAGGGCTTCTTCGACACGCTCTGCGACGGGCAGGGCGTGCGCCACGAGTTCGGGTCGCACTACTACCCGGGCTGCCTCGAGGCGGCCGAGCAGCGCTGGATCTCGCCGCAGATCGCCGTGACGAACCGCGTCGAGCAGGGCGGCTACGAGGAACTTCGTGCCATGAACAAGCGCGTCGTCGACGCGCTCGGCATCCGCAACGCGGCCACACACATGGAGTGGTTCTTCGGGCCGAAGGGCCTCAAGTTCAGCGAGATCGGCGCGCGCCCGGCCGGCGAGAAGATCTGGGACATGTACGGCGTCGCCAACGAGTTCGACATCTACCGCGAGTGGGCACTCGCCATCCTCGGGCGCCCTGCGGAACGCGCCCCGAGCCGTCGCTATGCGGCGGGTTCGATCCAGATCCGGCCGAGCCAGGACGGTCACTTCGTCGGCCACCGCGGGTTGGAAGCAGCGCGCGCTCGCTGCGGCCAATGGATCTACGAACAATCCATCCCGGCACCAGGGTCGCCGACCAAAGGCCTCGACAAGGGCTGGCTCGTCAACACCTGGTTCCGCTTGCGCCATCACGACTACGACACGCTGCGCGAGCTCATGACGTTCCTCGGCGAGACCGTCAAGGCCGACGCGCGCTGACAACGCCGCGTCCCGTCACGCAAGGCCGAGGTCGTCCATGTCCTCTTCCTCGAAGCCGAGGTAGTGACCGAGTTCGTGCCAGAGCGTGATGCGGATCTGTTCGACGAGGTCCTCGCGGTCGCGGGCGGCGCGTTCGAGGTTGCGCTGGAACAGGTAGATCGTGTTGGGGCGGACCTGGGGTGCTTCCATGTCACCGGTCTCCGGCAACGGCACGCCATCGAACAGACCCAGGATGTCGGGCCCCACCTCGTCGCGATCCACGCCTTCCGCGAGGGACTCTTCCGGCAGGTCGTGCACGACGACCGGTACCCGGTCCAGGGACTGCCGGAACTGCCGCGGCAACTTGCGGGCAGCCTGGCGGACTTCGCGATCGAACTCGACCCGCGTCATGCGCACGGGCCGCGGATACTTCTCGGGTGAGAGCGCCGCCGCCCGCAGGAAGAGTGCCTCCGCCTCGTCGAGCTGGCCCTTGCGTTCGAGCAGGGCGCCGTGCACCACGTGGGCGTCGACGATCGCGTCGGGCAGTTCGCGCGCCGCCTGCACGGCCACCTCGGCCTCGTCGAAGCGCCACTGCAGGAACAAGCACATCGCGAGCCAGCAGCGCGACGACGCGCAGTCCGGATCCAGGGCGAGCACGGCGCGGAACTGCGCCTCGGCCTCGGCGGCGCGCCCCAGTGCCAGGTAGGTATCGCCGAGCAGGAATGTGAGGTCCAGCGCATTGCCGCGGCCCTCGGCCATCGCGTCGGCAATCGCTGCGAGCGCCTCGTCGAAGCGCTCTTCGTCCAGCATCGCCTCGATGCCCTTCACGACCGGGTCGCGGCCGGCGTCCGCATCCGTGTCGGGCGGCACGATGCCGTCAGGTTCCAGTTCCATCACGGCGAAGAGCGTAGTGCCTGGCTGGCATGCGCCGAAGTCCGTACTTGCGCCGCGGCCGGCGCCGAGGTCCGCTGCCCGAGTTGAGCACAGCAATGGCCATGATCCGCCGCATCGTCTGCCCGACCGATTTCTCCGCGACCGCGGCGCGAGCGGTCGAGTACGCCGCGGAGATGGCACGTTCCTTTGGCGCCGAGCTGATCCTGCTGCACGTGATCCCCGAGATGAACTACCCACTGCGCAGTTTCGGCATGGTCACGTCGTTTCCGCATCTGCACGAGGAGCTGCACGAGCGCGCGGGGGCGGAGCTCGAACGCGTGCGCGCGAAGGCTAGCGCCGGGATCACGGCCCGCAGCGAGTTGCGCAACGGCGAGGTTGCCGCCCAGATCCTCGAGTGTGCGAAGGCACAAGACGCCGACCTCATCATCATGGGCACGCATGGTCACAAGGGAATCGTGCACGCCCTGCTCGGCAGTACGGCGGAGAGGGTCGTGCGATTGTCCGAGTGCCCGGTTCTGACTTTGCGGACGAAGGACTGAGCCTCTGGTTCGCCGGATCGTGAACGTCGGCGCGGGGTTCGCCGAGCCCAAGTGCCCCCCGATCGTCAGCGCATGTCCGTACGGGCTCGTCCGGCTCGGAGCGTGAACGCGAGCTAGCCTTGCATGTCCGCTTCGGCGGCCTTGAACGCTCATGCTCTCCCAACCCAACCTCGCTGACGTGGCGCGCACCCTGCGCCCGATCGTGTTCCCGAGCCGCTTCGCCGTCGAACTGTGCGCCGACTGCAATCTGCGCTGTTCGATGTGCCACCACCCGGCGATGCGTCGCCCCAAGGGCGTGATGCCGTTCCCGCTCTGGCAGAAGTGCGCGGACGAAGTGGCCGCGGTCGCCCCGGCGACGCAGGTCTGGTTCTCGTTCTGCGGCGAGCCCCTGCTGCAACCGGACCTGCTGCTGCGCTGTCTCGCCCATGGCCGGTCGGTCGGCCTGCAGTCGCTGTGCCTCAACACGAACGGCATGCTGTTGACCGCCGACCTCGCCGATGCGCTGCTGGCGGCGGGGCTGAGCCAGTTCGTCATCGGTCTCGACGGGTTCCGCCGCGAGACCTACGAGAAGATCCGCGTCGGCGGCCATCGCGACGTCGTCTACGCCAACGTCGAGCACCTGCTGCGACGTCGCCGTACCATGAGCGAAGGTCCCGAAGTCATGGTCCAATTCATCTCGATGGCCGAGAACGAAGGAGAGCTGGCCGACTTCCGGGACCACTGGTTGAGTCGGGGCGCCACCGTGAAGGCCCGGCACATGCTGAGTTGGGGTGGTCGCTTCGGCACCCCGCTGTGTGTGCCCGACGAGGAGCGCATCGCCTGTCCGTGGGCGGTCACGATGATGCACGTGTTCTGGGATGGCCGCGTGCCGCGTTGCCCCGGCGACACCGAGGGCGAAGAGGGCGTGGGCAACGCGTGGCAAGAGTCGCTCACCGAGCTGTGGACGCGGCTGGGTCGCTACCGCGACCTCCACATGCAACACCGATTCGCCGAACTGCCCAAGCGCTGCCACGAGTGCCGCGACTGGATGGTCGGTCGAGCCGAGCGCATCCGGCCAGAAGGCGCCGGAGGCCCTGCATGAACACCCTGTACCTCTGCGGTGCTGGCAACTCCGAAGGCGTGCGGCTGGCCTTGACCGTCAACCACGAGCGACGGTCCTGGGACCGCATCGTGTTGCTCGACGACGACCCGCACAAACACGGTGCCACCTTGCTCGGCGTTCCGATCGTCGGGCCGCTGGCACAACTCGCCGGTGCGGCGCCTGGCTCCGCGGCCGTCAATCTCGTCGCACGCACCACGGCGGGACGCGCCGCCGTGCACCGACGCATCGCGGCCAGCGGCGTGCCGTTCGCGACCCTCGTCCATCCGTCCGTCGATGCGCGGGACTGCGCGCTCGGCACGGGCGTGCTCGTCTACGAGCAGGCCGTGCTCTCGCCCGAGACGAACCTCGGCTGTGGCGCCGTCGTGTTCATGCGCGCAGTCGTCGGCCACGGCGCGACCGTGGGGGCTGGCTGCGTGCTGGCGGCCGGGGCCGTGTTGAACGCACGCGTCGTACTCGACGACGAAGTGTACGTGGGATCGAACGCCTCCGTGTTGCCCGATGTGCGCATCGGTGCACGCACGACCGTGGGCGCGAACACCATGGTGGCGATGGACGTGCCGAGCGGCGCGACGATCATCGGCGTGCCCGGCCAGATCCTGCGCAGTACCCCGACCCTGGCCACGCCGGGTACGGAGTCCTCGCCGCTGCCAGCCGATGGCGCCGCGCGTCCCGCCGTGGCCGAACTCGAAGCGCGATTGATGGAGCTGTTGCACGGCGTGCTCGGTCACCGGCGGGCCACACCGACCGATCGCTTCTTCGACGCGGGCGGCACGTCGTTGCGTGCGATCCAGCTCCTGGCCGAGGTGAGGTCTGTGCTCGGCGAAGAGGTACCACTGCCGGTGCTCTACGCACGCTGCACGATGCGCGACCTGGCTCATCACATGCTCGGCCTGCTGCCAGCCGGCGACGCGGCACACGCGGCGCGCGCGCGGGTGCTGGCACGCCGCCGATTGTCGACCACGGCGCCCGGTTCGAACACCGCCTAGCCGCGTCGTGCGCAGTGACCAGGGGATCGGGCGCACAACACGGGCGGCCTCGAGGTCGGCGGCGCACCAGCTCATCGCGGCGACTCTGGAGTCGTGCCGACGCGCAATCGCTCCGCACAGCGCAACTGCTCTGCTGCAGCCTCGGCCTGACCCGCCCCCTGCAGCTGGCCCGCGAGCCGTTTCGCCAGACGCGCAGCACCGCTGCGAAGCGCCGCCGGCACACCGCCCGCGGCCGCCTGCCGTTCCAAGCGGTTCAGCTCGAGCGCGCTCTCGCCCAAGCGCCCGCTGCCGGCCAACACCGCCGCGAGCCGCAATCGCGCCTCGTGGTCATCACCGTCCGCGCCGAGGATCCGCCGCAGGTGCGGCTCCGCGTCGGCCGCCCTTCCTTTCAAGGCGTACAAGGAAGCGAGTCGACGATCGTGACCGATCGGGTGCCAGAGACCCCAGCGCTCGACCGCTTCGTGATGGTCGATGGCTGTGGCCGCGGCATCACGCACGAGAGCAGTTCGACCCGCCTCCATCTCGGCGCGCACCGTTTCGAACGCGGCGACACCTCGCACTTCGTGCCAACGCACCCAGGCGCTCTCCAACACGAACGCCGCCAGCGCGAACAGTGCCGCGGCGACGCCCTTCCCCACCCCGGTCAATTGGCCGTGGCGACGC
>JAYUCN010000113.1:0-6121 GCA_043740335.1 Planctomycetota bacterium | reverse complement strand
CGCGTGATCGTGTTCGAAGCGGTCGACGACATCGACGCCGGTGACGAAGTCACGATCAACTACCACGGCGAGCCGGGCGATCCCTCACCCGTGTGGTTTGCGACGCGGTGACGCGCGGTGCGGTGACCGTGCTTGACGGGGTGCCCACAGGGCCCGATCCTCGCTGCCCTCGATGCCCCCTCGCCGAAACGAAGGTGCGCTCTCGCGCTTGCTGCTGTGCGTCGTCGCGTCCGCGTACGCCATCATCGGGCTGCTGATGATGCTGCTCGCGTCGCCGAAGGTCCCCTACGCCGATTCGTGGCGGTTCCTCGCGCACTTCCTCGAGACGCCGTTCCCAGCCAACGTGTTCGTGGCCGACAACGGCCATCGCGAAGTGTTGCCCAACCTCGTGCGCGTAGCCGAGCTGCACTGGTTCGATGCCAACCAGTGGCTCCAGATCGCCGTCGGCATGGTGCTGGCGCTCGCGACGGTCGCGACCCTCGTGCGCGGCTGGCGCGACGGCGAACGGACCGTGCGCACGGCGGCGACGGCGCTCGTCTGCGTTGCCGTGTTCTGGCTCGGCAATGGGCGCAAGCTCGCGCACGGCAGCGAATCGGTGAACCTGTTCCTCGTGCTGCTGTCGCTCGTCGTCGGCCTGCGTCTGCTCGTGACCCTGCCGCGCGACGGCGGTGCCGGCCGCGTCGTTGGTGCTGCCGGGCTCGGACTCGTGGCGACGTTGTCGTTCGGCAGCGGCATCGCGTGCTTCGTCGCGTTCGGCGCCGTGCTCCTGCTGCAGCGCGCCCCGTTCCGGCACTGGCTGACGCTCGGCGTTGGCGCCGGGCTCGCGGCAGCGGCGTTGTTGCTGGGGGGAGGCGGCGAAGCGGCGACCTTCGGCTTTGCTCCCGGCGAACAGTGCGACCTGCTGCTGCGTTGGCTCGGCGCGCCGTTCGTGTGGGCGTTGAGCCCGTTGCTCGATCCCGAGCACGCGGCTCGCATGCCTACGGGCTGGCTGCGCGAACCCATGCTCCTGATCGCTGTGCCGATCCACGACGCGTTCGGGCCGCACCTGACGGCGCGGTGGCCCGCGTTGGCGTTTGGTGCCGCTGGCTTCGTCTGGCTCGTGATCGCGAGCCTGCTTCGATGGCGGCGGCCCGACGGTCGATCGCAGGAGCGTCTCGCGCTCGGTCTCGCCTGGTTCGGTTGCGCGGCGGGCGTGCTCGTCGTGGCCGTTCGGCTCACCTTCTTCCGCACCCATCAAGACCAGATCGTGTCGCAGCGCTACGTGCCTTGGTCGATGATGTTCTGGACCGGTCTCTTGCTCGCGTTCCTGCTGCGCGAAGGCCGCTCGGTGCGCACCGCGGCGGGCACGGTACTGTTCGTCGCGGCACTGCTGGCGCCGAGCCAGGTGTGGACGGGTCGTTATGCATGGAAGACGTTCCGGACCGCGGAGCTCACCGCACTCGGTGCTTCGGTCGGTGTGCTCGACCGCGCGTTCCCGCTCGTCGAGACCGACGCCAAGGACCTCCTGCACGTCGTGCCACTGTTGCGCGCGGCGAAGAAGGCGGTGTTCGCATGGCCGGAGACGCAGGCACTCGGCACCCGTCCTGGATCAGAGGCGCTGTTGCCCGTGACCGTGCAGGACGTCGAGGTCGCGCGCGTGCAGAACTGGTTCGGACCCGATGGTTGGGCCGTGAAGTTCCGCGCCGAGGGCGCTGCGGCAGAGCGCCTCTTGTTGTTGGACGGCACGGGCACGGCGTGCGGCCTCGCGATCCGCACGGGGCCCGACAAGTCCTGGGAGGGCTGGATGCGCAGCGAGATCGCAGCGCCGGAACTGCGCGCGGGCGCCCTGCGGTAGAGCCATGTCGGAAGGCTACCAACGGCGCGACGCAGCGATCGTCGACTACGAGTTGTGGCGCCCGGAGCCGGGTGGCGACTGGCTGCGCGGCCCGGCACCCACGAGCCTTGCCCCGGGCAGCTATTTCGCCTGCGTTGGCGGCGCCCAGACCTTCGGCTGCTTCGTCGCGCGGCCGTGGCCGACGTTGCTGGCCGAACAGATCGGCCTGCCGGTGCTGAACCTCGGCGTGGCCGGTGCTGGACCGGCCCTGTTTCGGCAGCCGCCATTCCCGCGGCTGCTCGCAGGTGCTCGCTTCGTGGTATTCCAGGTGATGTCGGGCCGCAGTGCCGACTGTTCACGTTTCGCCAGCGAGGGACGCGAACGTCTGCGCGTGCGCGCCGACGACCGCGTGCTCGGCGCCGACGAGGCCTGGTCGGAAGTGCTGCATGGAGACCTCGCGCGCTGGCGACAGCCGTTGCTGCGCGGCCTCGTCAACCGCTGGCGCGCGCTGTGCGGTCGCCGCCACGTGCGGCAGCTCGTGCGCGAGACCTGCGCCGACTGGTCGGCGCGGTTCCGCGAGCTGTTCGTCGAGACCAAGGCACCGAAGCTGCTGCTCTGGTTCAGCAAGAGGCAGCCTCGCCATCGCCCGCGCTTCCATTCGCTGTCGGCGATGTTCGGTGAGTTCCCGCAACTCGTCGACGAACGCATGGTCGCCGCCGTGGCGGAGATCGCGGACGGCTACGTCGAGTGCGTCACGTCGCGCGGCAGTCCGCAGTTGCTGCGCGACCGGCGCACGGGCGTCCCGGTCACCGTGCGGCCGGCCGACGCCGGCACGGCCGAGGACCCGGCCCTGCGCTGGACGCACAACGCCTACTACCCGTCGCCCGAGATGCACGAGGACGCGGCGGCGGCATTGCTGGCATCCGCGCGGGTGCTGTGCGCTCGGGCTGCTCCTGCTTCTCCGCTGCCGCGACCGGGACGCGGTTAGCCTCTCGGCATCGTGAGTGCGATGACGTCACCCGTACCGAGACCGCGACGTGTGCAGATCTACGGGGAACGCTGCTCGGGTACGAACTGGGTCGCGCAGATGTTGCGCCGCAACCTGTTCGGCATCCGCCTCGTCGACGACTTTGGCTGGAAGCACGGCTGGGTCTATGGGGACGTCGAACGCGCCGAGGACTGCGTGTTCGTCGTCGTGCACCGCGACCCCTTCGACTGGTTGCGCAGCTTGCATCGGATGCCCTGGCACGCCGGGCCGGAGTTGCACGACGTGTCGTTCGCGCGCTTTCTGCGCACGCCATGGCGCTGCGTCTGGGGTGCTGACATGGAGCTGGCCGAAGGCGATCCGCGTCGCGGCACCGAGATGCTGCACGAGCGCGATCCCTTGACGGGCGAACCGTTCGCGAACGTGATGCGCCTGCGCGCCGCGAAGATGCACGCGTGGGACGCGCTGCGCGCGCGCGTCCGTCATCACGTCGACGTCCGCTACGAAGTGGCACTGCACGATCCGCGCGCCTTCGTGCGCACCTTCGCGGTGCGTTTCGGTCTGCGCCGCTGGCCCTGGTTCCGCGACGTCACGACCTGGAAGGGCGGCCGCGAGCAGTTCCTGCAGAAGCGCTACGAACCGATCGCCGCCGACGACCTCGCGTGGATCGGCAGCGAACTCGACGTCGCGGCGGAGCGCGCGCACGGCTTCGACGTCACCGCACGCATGGCGGTGCTGGCTCGGGAACGGGATACGATGCCGCACTGAGTCTCCAGTGCCGCGAATCTTGAACGGCATTCAAGATCTCCCGAGCGACATGGAAGGCCCGAACTCCGGGGGGTTCTTGGGTTGCGGGCGTCAGCCCGCGTGCAGCGGGTGATGCGGGCATCAAGGGTGCGACTTGACGGGGTTCCGCACACGTGGGACCGTGGTCTGGTCGGTTCCGGGTGGTCCGGGACGCTGTTTGAAGTTCCTACCCGTACCTCCCTACGCTGTCACTCCCGCGCGCCGGCCGCGCTCGAGGGAACGCCATGAAGAACGTCCCCCGATTCGCCATCGCGATGCTCGCTGCCCAGCTGTCGCACCTGCCGGCGCAGAGCTGGGCGATCACTGGCAGTCTCTCGGCTCCTGCCAGCGCCAGCTGCGTGATCTCGACGGTCAGTCCACCGGCGACGAACAGCGCCTCGGCACCCGCCGGCTATCCGATCCTGCAGGGCTTCTCCCTGGGCGCAACCGGGGCAGCGGGTACCGCGAACGGCAATGTCGGGATCGGCTACTCGCCGTCGGTCATCGGCCAGACGGCACCACTCGGGTTCCGCATCACCTCGGGCGGCAACGCGAGCATCCAGTCGGGCATCCCGTTCACTCCGGGACAGACAGTGATCGTGCAAGCGGACGCGACCTTGCTGATGCACATGACGGCGCCCAACGCCACGGCGGGCCGCCTGTTCTTTCGCAGCCAGTACCACTACAGCGACCTCGCCTCCCCGCTTGCCAGAGTCTCCGTCGACCTCGGTGCCGACGGGTCCTGGGAGGTCCTGAACTATCAGGGTTACACGCCCGGGCCGCAGACCGGCGGCGACGAATGGAGCTTGCTGTGCAGCATTCCGGTTACGGGCCTGCCAGTGGCGCTGCACATCACGAACCAGACGCTCTGCGGGTTCTGGGTGAACCCGGTCTTCACGTCGTCGTCGATGGTGGTCGAGGCGCAGTTCTTCCCTGACGAACCCGTCGTCAGCCAGTTCCAATGCACGCCTGCCGCCTTCGCACTCGCCTACCACCAATCGGAGGACGATCACGTCACGATCAGCTTCCAGTTGTGGCCGTTTCCGGGGCTGCTGGTCTTCGGTTCGCAAACGATGAACGTGCCCGCACCGGGCATTCCGACGCTGACACAGCTCGTCAGCATCGATGCAGTCGTGTTGGCACCATCGGTCACGCTGCCAATGCCATCTCTGCCGCATGGAAGCATGCTGTATGCACAAGGGCTCGCGATCGAACCATCGGGCATTCTTCGTTCCAGTTGCAGCCTTCGCGCCTTTTGGCCGTGAGCGAACCATGCGCCGATTATCCATCGGCTGCGATTCACGACCCCGAATCGTCCGGCGCGTGCTGATCGCGATGGGGCTGTCGACCCAGGTGCCGACCAAGCCGAAGCGTGAGGAGGTCAGCTGCCTGGGTCGACCGTACCAAGGGCGCGACGATCCGTTCCCTTGGGTCGGGCCGTCGCTGCCCGTGCGATCGGTGAGCCTTCGCTGCCGAAGTCGTACGCGTAGTGCTCGATCCGCTCCCGGAGTTCCTCATCGACCTCGAGGACGGAGTCGTTCAGGCTCTGCGAGATGTTGAGGACGAGCACCTGGAAGCCGCCAGTGCCGCGAGGCTTTGTTTGCAACTGAGCCACGAGTGCTGGCGGCAGCGACACCTTGATCTGGGTCGGACCCATCGGGACATCCGACGGTAGCGGCAGACAGCAGTGGCCTCAAACCCTCTGGCCGCCGACGCCGCCGACCGGTGAAGTGGCTGGGTTCGAGGCAGAGGCTTGATCGAAGTGGCGAACGGCTCGTCGGAGCGTGCGACGCGGTGGATTGCATTCCGCGGGCGCGCGCCGATCCGGCTAGCATCGCCGCCCCTGGAGATCCCACGATGCCCGGTCGCCTCGACTTCTCGTTCCTGCTCGGTGGTGCCATGCCTCACGGCGCGCGGCGCGAACCCGAAGATCCCTTCCGCGTGCTCGTGGTGGGGGACTTCCGCGGCCGCGGTCCCGGCGGCGTGCCAGTGCCCGCAGCCCCGAGCATCCAGCGCGTCGACCTCGACACCTTCGACGAACTGTTCACGCGCCTGCAGCCGCGTGCGACGCTGGCGTTCGGTGGCGAGCGCCTCGAGCTGACCTTCGGCAGCCTCGACGACTTCCATCCCGATGCGCTGCTGCAACGCGTGCCGGCCCTGCAGCTGCTCCAGCAAGAGCGCCAGCAGCTGCGCGATCCGGCTCGGGCCGCGGCCTTGCTCGGCAAGGTCACCGCTCCGGCGAGCCCGGCTGCTCCGCCTGTGGCTGCCGGGACCGAGGGTTCGATGTTCGAGCGCTTGCTCGGGCAGGGCAGTGCTGTGCGTCGCGAGCCGGCGGCCACCGGACTCGAGCAGATGCTGGCGCGGCTCGTGCGTCCGCATCTGGCGCCGGTGCCCGATCCGCGCGTGCCCGATCTGCTCGCATCGCTCGAGGCGACGGCGACGGGGTTGTTGCGCGAGGTGCTGCACCACGCGGCGTTCCAGCAACTCGAGGCGTCGTGGCGCGGCCTGCACTGGCTGCTGCAGAACGTCGAGTGCGA
>JAYUCN010000112.1:0-2505 GCA_043740335.1 Planctomycetota bacterium | reverse complement strand
CTCGCGATGGCGCGCGGGGCCGGCGAGGTGGCACCCCTCATGCTCGTCGGCGCCGCGAAGGTGGCGCCGGCCCTGCCGCTCGACGGCGAAGCGCCATTCCTGCACCCGTCGCGCAGCTTCATGCACCTCGGCTTCCAGATCTACGATCAGAGTCTCCAGAGCCAGAACAGCGAAGCCAGCAAGCCGATGGTGTTCACGACCACGCTGCTGCTGATCGCCGTCATCACGCTGCTCAACGTCACCGCGATCTGGCTGCGCAACCGCATGCGGGCCCGCTTCGTCGGCGCCCAGTTCTGAACCCTCGCTCCCGCACGAACACCATGGCCGAGCCAGCCCTGCCTTCCCGACCTCAGCGCGACCGACTGGAGCGACCTCGCCCAGCCTTGCTGCGCCCACCTCCCGTCTTCCTTGCTCGCGGCGAACAGACGGCCACTATTGCCGGCGCCACTACCATCATGCAGGAATCCACCACCCAGGTCTCCGGCTTGATCGAAGCGATCAACCGCGGCGAACGCATCGAGTCGCGCATCCACAGCTCGCTCGCTGCGGAAGAGCACGTGCTCGGCATTCAGAACTTCAGTCTGTTCTATGGTGCGGTCAAGGCTCTGCACGACATCACGCTGGGCATCGCGCGCGGCAAGGTCACGGCGCTGATCGGACCGTCGGGCTGCGGCAAGTCGACGCTGCTGCGCTCGGTCAACCGGCTCAACGATCTCATCGACAACGTCACGATCGCCGGCGACATGAAGCTCAACGGCGACTCGATCTACGGCCCGCGCGTCGACGTGATCGAACTGCGCAAGCGCATGGGCATGGTGTTCCAGAAGTCGAACCCGTTCCCGATGAGCGTCTACGAGAACGTCGTCTATCCGCTGCGCATCGACGGCGTGCGCGAGCGCTGGCTGCTCGACGAAGTCTGCGAGAAGAGCCTGCGCGGCGCGGCGCTCTGGGACGAGGTCAAGGACCGCTTGCACACCTCGGCCCTGCGGCTGTCCGGCGGCCAGCAGCAGCGGCTCTGCATCGCGCGCGCGATCGCTGCCGAACCCGAGGTGCTGCTCATGGACGAGCCGTGTTCGGCGCTCGACCCGATCGCGACGGGCAAGATCGAAGACCTCATCTGGGAACTGAAGGGCACCTACTCGGTGCTCATCGTCACACACAACATGCACCAGGCGGCGCGCTGCAGCGACTACACGGCGTTCCTGTATCTGGGGCGGCTCGTCGAGTGCGGCCCGACCAGCGACATCTTCACCAAGCCCCTCGTGCGCGAGACCGAGGACTACGTCTCGGGGCGGTTCGGGTAGTACGCGGTTCGTCGCACTGCAGATGTGCATCCCACCGGCAAGCGGTTCGAAGTGGGGCTCGGTGCGCGGGTGAAACTGACTGCATTCCGGTTTCACGGCCTGCTCATGGGGGATCGCTACAGGACAGGCCGTGACCGGTCCTTGGCGTCTCGACGCCAGGCGGCGCCTGGCTCGCTAGAAGGCACGCAGCTCCCGCGACGCACTCGGAGACACGATGAGCAACGATCAAGACAACGCTGGCAAGACCGCACATCCTGGTGGACAGAGCGGCGCCCGTGCGCAGACCGGTCGCGCCAAGGGCGACGGGTCCTACGCAAGCCACGACGACGAAGCTACGGATGGCAAGGGCCAGAGCAATCGCAGCGACCGCGGTACGAGCCCGGGTGGTGCCGGTCAGAAACAACGGCCGGGCGCCGCCGGCAAGTCGGACGGCAGCGGCAAGACCGATGAAGGCAATACGGGCGTCTCCGGTGAAACTGGCGGAACCGACGACGAAGTGAGCGGCGCCGCGATCTGAGGCGTCGGGCGCTCCTGCGCGGCGATCTGGCCTGCCGCCGGACGGTGCATCGCATCGCGGTGGCGTGGTAGCTTGTCCGCCCCGATGAGTGATGCCGCGTTCGCGCAGTGGTTCGAAGCCGTCTGGTCCGACCGCGAGGATCGTATCTACCGTGCGTTGTTCGGCGATCTCGGCGAGGGTGTCTATCCGGCTGGCCCCGGCGTCTACGAGCGCTTTCAGAAGGAACCGCACCCCGGCTGGGAGAATCACGGCGTGTTCGCGTGTCCGCCCAACGACGAACGCGCGACGTGGCTCTACGTGACGTCGGGCCTCAGCAACCCTTGGAACCTCGAACGGCCCGGCCGCGATGCGTCGGGGTTCTCGGGGCTCGGCTTCGAACTCGCGATCGAGACACCCGATGCCGCCGACTGGGCGGTGACGCTGCTGCACAACCTCATGGCGTACGAACTGCTGGTCGCGGTCGGGAGCTACGAAGGGGCGGAGCTGCTCGAGTACGGCAATCGGGTGCCGTTGAACGGCTCGATCACGCCGGGCTTCGACAGCAAGATCCGCTGGTTGCTGGTCGAACAGCCCAAGCACTATGCGTCCGCGTTCGAGCTCGCGTCGGGGCGCGTCGACGTGTTCCACCTCGTGGGCGCGACCGATGCCGAAGTCGAGCTTGCGCGGCAGACCGACCAGGACGCG
>JAYUCN010000111.1:0-2507 GCA_043740335.1 Planctomycetota bacterium | reverse complement strand
CGCTTCCAGCTCACGGTGCTGGTGCTCGTCACCGCGTTCAGTTCGCTGGTCAACGACACGACGACCGTGCTGGTGTGGATGCCGCCCGTGATGGCGATCTGCCGCGAACGTGGCTACGCACCGTCGCGCGTCCTCATCCTGCTCGCGTTCGGCTCGCTGCTCGGCGGCCAGTGGACGCTCATCGGCACGCGCAGCAACGTGATCCTGTCCGACTACCTGCGCGAACGCACGGGCGAAGCGCTCGGCTTCTTCGCGTTCACGCCGATCGCACTCGCGGTGTTCGCCGCGTGCAGCCTGTGGTTCGTGCTCGTCGGCCGCCGCTTCCTGCCCCGGGCGGACAGCCACCCGACGCTCGAGAGCCGCTACGACGTCGCCGAGTTCCTCACCGAGACCTTGGCGGAACCCGATTCCGGCTTCGTCGGCAAGACCCTCGCGGAGATCGACCTGCCCGCGCGCGACGTGACAGTGCTCCAGGTGATCCGCGGCAAGCAGTTCCTGCCGCCGAGCCCGTGGCTACGCATCGAGCCCAACGACGTGCTCGTGATCCAGGGCCGCATCACGGCGATCACCGACGCGCTGGCCGGCGGCCTGCGGGCGAAGGAGGAACTGCGCATCGACGACAAGACGCTGCGCTCCGCCGACCTGCTCATGGTCGAGGCGATCCTGCCGCCCGACAGCAACCTGCTGCACCGCAGCCTGCGCGACCTCGACTTCCACCACCAGTACGGCGTGAGCCCGCTCGCGATCAGCCGCGCCGGCCGTTCGATCCGCGAACGGCCACTCGCCGAACCGTTGCGCATCGGCGATTCGCTGCTGCTGGTCGGCCACGAAGCGGAGCTGCAGCGCCTGCGGCAGAACCCGGATCTGCTGCTGCTCGAGACGCGCCCGCTGCCCGTCGCGGGCCGCGGCCGAGCCATGCTCGTGCTCCTGCTGATGGCGGCGATGGTCGTGGTCGGCGCCACCGGACTGCTGCCACCCGCGGTGGTGATCCCGTTCACGGCGATGGCGGCCGTGCTCACGGGTTGCGTCGGCATGCGTTCGGCCCATGCGGCAATCGATCTGCAATCGCTCGTCATCGTCGGGGCGATGATCCCGTTGGGCGACGCGCTGCAGACCACCGGCACCGCGGCGTGGTTGGCTGCAGGTGTGGCGAGCCAGTTCGCCGGCAGCCCGCCGCAACTGTTGCTGGCGGTCGTGCTGCTGTTCGCCGTCGCGCTGACGCAGGTCATCGAGAACGCGGCCGCCGCCGTCGTGCTGGCGCCCATCGCCTACGAAGTCGCGACGGCCAGCGGCTGCCGGCCGGGCCCCTTCCTGCTCGGCGTCGCCATCTGTGTGTCGGCGGCGTTCGTCACGCCGATGGCGCACGAGTCGACGATCCTCGTCATGGGCCCGGGCCACTATCGCTTCCGCGACTACGTCGTGCTCGGCGGTCCGTTCGCCGTGCTGACGTGGCTGGTGACTTCGCTCCTGCTGCCGCTGTGGTGGCCCCTGCGCGGATGAGTGCGGCATGGGCCCACCGCCGCTACCCGCCCTCGACCACGAACGCGCCCCATGTGGCCGGCATCGCGTCGCCGGTCGCCTGCCGGTTCTTCGCCAGCAAGGCCAGCTGCGCCTCGCGCAACGCCGCCCATGGTGCCGCGCCCGCGCACAGCCGCCGATAGAAATCGACCATGAGCGCAGCGGTCGCCGCGTCGTCGATCTGCCACGCACTCGTCACCGTGCGCCTCGCACCGGCCAACCGCAGCGCGCGTCGGAGGCCGAGCAGGTGTTCGCCCGCCGTGAGTTCTCCCGCACCCGTGTCGCACGCCGACAGCACCACCAGCTCGCAGGCATGCAGGTCGAGCCACGCCATCTCGTCGGACGTGAAGAGTCCGCGCGTGTTGGCTCCCGCCAACGCCACCCCGCCGCGCTGACCGGGCAGCACACTCGTCAATCCCGGCGCCGCGAATTCGCCGTGCGTCGCCATGTGCACGAGCTGCGCTCCAACCACCGCCGCCTGCAGGCCACTGCCCGTCGCGCGATCGCCCGCCAATGCGACCACGTCATGAGCGTTCGCCGCGAGCACCTCGCCGATCGTGCGGATCTCGGCCGCCGTGTGCGGCAGCGGCGCGAAGTGTCGCGCTCCGTCGGCGGCTCCATAGTCGACATTGCCGACCAGCACGGCCTTCGCCCTGCTCGCGGTCGCTGATGCCGTCGCCATCGCCTGCGGCAGCAGGTCCAGCGGTGACACGAGCGAGCAGAGCTCGAAGCGCTCGACGAGGAACGTGCCCGGTTCGTCGCCGGGCAAGGTGCCGAACGGCAGCAGCGCCACGACCCCGTCGATGCAGACGAAGGCGCGCGTCGTGCCGGCGAGATGCACGGCGAGCGGCTGCCACAGCAGCGTCCGCGCGCGCGCGGCCACCGCGTCGGCCGCGGCCCGCGCCGAGGCATTGAGTGCCTTGGTGCGACGCGCGATGACCTTCAGGTGCGCCTGCAGTGCCTGCGCCACCGGTTCGAGCGGACCGAGG
>JAYUCN010000110.1:0-2511 GCA_043740335.1 Planctomycetota bacterium | reverse complement strand
TTCTCGCTGCCGCGCTGCATGCCGAGCAGTTGCACGGCGGTGGCGATCGGTGCCAAGGGGCTGCGAAGTTCATGACTCAGCATCGCCAGGAACTCGTCCTTGCGGCGGTGCAGGTCTGACAACTCGGACGCCTGTCCCCGCAGCAGCATTTCCAGGCGGCTGCGTTCGCTGATGTCGCGGATGGTGCACTGCACGACCCGATGGTCGCCTTCCTCGTAGACGCTGGCCACCATCTCGACCGGGTGCACCTGGCCGTCGTGGCCTTCGAGCGGCAGGCTCTCGTAGCGGATCGAGCCCTGCTCGATCAATTCCTGCATGGCCGCCCGACTGGCATGCTGGTCGCGAAGGAAGCCGATCTCCCAGAGCTCCTTGCCCAGGAAGTGTTCGGCCGGGTAGCCGAGCAGGTCCAGCAGGAACGGGTTGGCGTGGGTGATCGTGTAGTTCTTGGCGTCGAGCAGCAGGATGCCATCCTTGGCCGCCTCGAAGAGCCGCCGGAAGCGGACCTCCGACACTCGCAATGCCGCTTCCGTCCGCCTGCGGTCGGTGACGTCCTCGATGGCCAACAGGATCGACGAAGAGAGCCCATCGGATTGCAGGAGACGCCGGGCGTTGAGCACCATGGTCCGCTTGCCAATCTGCTCGAACTCGTGTTCCACCTGGAAGTCGTCGAAGTGGCTGCCCAGGACCAGGATCTCTTCCAGAAGGCGGCGCAGGTCAGGGATGTTCCACTGGTGGTTGCCGAGTTCGAACACGACCCGGCCGACCGTGTCCGCGGGCACGGCGCGGAAGGTATCGTAGAACGCACGGCTCGCCGACCTCACCCGCAGGCCGGCGTCGAGCACCAGCAGTGGCTCGTGCACCGTCGCCACGATGCTCTCGGTGTAGGCGAAGGCGCGTTTGATCGAGTCCACGTCGACCAGCGTCACGACCACGCCGTCGATCTTGTTCTCGGCGGTCCGGTACGGGCGGAGCCGCAGCGAATACCAGCGGCCGCGCTTGTCCTGGACCTCGACATCCTGGGCGGTGACCGTGACGAGCACCTTCGCCAGCAGCGACGCCAGGTCGGGGAGACCTTCGAATTCGAGCCTGATGTCGGCCAGCGGCCGGCCCACGTCACCAGGGACCAGGTTGAGCAGTTTCTCGGTGGACGGCGTGAACCGCCGCACGCGCAGATCCGGCCCCAGCATGACGACGGCCATCTGGACGCTGCCGATCAGGTTGACGAGGTCGTCGTTGACCCGATGCAACTCCGAGTTGCGGTTGTTCAACTCGTCGTTGACGGTGGCCAGCTCTTCGTTACTCGACTGGATCTCCTCCTTCGAGGTCTCCAGCTCTTCGTTGGTACTCTGCAGTTCCTCGTTGGCGGACTGGACTTCTTCGTTCGCGGATTGCAGCTCTTCGTTGGCGGCCTCCTGCTGCTCGACCACCGATTGCAGGTAGTCGCGCGTGGCGGCCAGTTCCCGTTCGAGGCGGGTGGTGTCGAGTTCGGTTGGCGGCGGTTCGGGCACGCGGGGCGCCGTTGCGATCCCGATCGCCGATCCTGCCGCCTCGAACAGGACCAGGTAGCCGCCGTCCTGCGCCCCACCGTGGCCCTTGAGCGGGAGCACCTCGACCGCGACCTCGTGGTAGGCGCCGTTCGACCTGACGCGCAAGCCCGCCTCGCGCACCGGGGCCTGCTCCTTGCCGGCACGGAGAACGGCCGCGCGCACGGCGACGAGCAGGTCCTCGCGCAGCATCTTCAGCAGGCTCAGGCTGGCCTTGCCAGGGGCGGGGGCCAGGTAGAGGCTGGTGTCGCCGCGGTATTGCAGGATTTCGAGATCGGCGGTGACGAGCACGCCGGGCGGCGCGAACCTGGTCGACAGGACGCGGTCCGCTTCCCGGGGCAAGGCCGCGGCGTCCCTCGAAAGCACCGCGATCGGGATGAACGGGGATCGTGGTGCCCCATCGTGGTGCAGCGGAAACTGGCCGGGCCCCCGGTCGGCGTTGGCTCGCCTGATGTAGATCTTGTGCTTGCTGTCCTCGTCGTCGAACAGATGCCGGTAGGTGCCGATCGTCTCCGAGCCGCCGAGCCACAGGCAACCGCCCGGATTGAGCGCGTAGTGCAGCATCGGCATGATGCGTTGCTGCAGCACCGGCTCCATGTAGATGAGCAGGTTGCGGCAACTGATCAGGTCGATGCGGGAGAAAGGCGGGTCAGCCAGCACGTTGTGCCGCGAGAAGACGCAGGCTTCGCGGATCGTCTTGCTGATCCGGTAGCCGCCGTCCACCTCGTTGAAGAACCGCCGCAGCCGTTCCGGCGAGATGTCCTGGGCAATGTCCTGCGGATAGACGCCGGCGCGCGCCTTCTCGACGCTCGCAGCGTTCAGGTCGGTGGCGAACAGTTGGAGCGAGGCAGAGCTGCCCGCGGCCTCGGCGGCCTCCGTGAACGCGATGGCCAGCGAGTACGCTTCCTGCCCGGTCGAGCAGGCGAGCGCCCAGATCCGCACCGGGTCGTGCTTGGATCGGTTCGCG
>JAYUCN010000109.1:0-6152 GCA_043740335.1 Planctomycetota bacterium | reverse complement strand
CCGCTCGTGACTTCCGTGAAGCGCCAGTTCGCGAGTCCGATCCCGATCGTGCGCGCGGCCAGCACCGCGTCGCTCTGCACGACGAGGACGACCGCACCCTCGCGCAAGCTCTCGGTCGGCACGCGCACGACGTCGGCGCGCACCGCGACGAGGATCTCGACGTCGGCCGAGTAGCCCGGCAGCAGTCGCGCATCGGTGGGTGGGTCGACGAAATCCACTTCGACATCGACGGTGCGCGCCTGCTTCTCGCGGTCCATCACGTAGGGCGCGATGCGGCGCACGCGGCCCGCGAAGGGGCGCTTGCCGAACGCGTCGAGCGTGACGCGCGCGGTCATGCCGACCTGCACGCGAGCGGCGTCCACTTCGTCGATCGGTGCCGTCACGTAGGGTACGCCGTCGTCGATGAGGTCGATGGCCGGCGGCGTCGGGATGCCGACTGGCGAGGGCGTCACGAACTCGCCGACCTCACCGTTCACTTCGGCGACGATGCCGGCGAATGGCGCCTTCACGGTCATGCGGCGGATCTGTGCGGCGATGACTTCCATCTGGTTCTGCCGCGACAACGCTTCGGCGACTGCCGCGCGCTGGGCGGCGCGCGCCGCCTGGGCCGTGCTGGTCATGCGATCGACGGAACCGCCGGCGCTGATGTCCTGCTGCTGCAGTTCCTCCTGCCGCTTCGCTTCGCGCTCGGCGAGTTCGGCCCGCAACTGGGCTTCTTCGGCGAGCGCCGTCGCGCGATCGCCTTCGCTGTGCGCGAGGGCCTGCTGCGCATCGAGATCCTGGTGCCAGAGTTCGAGGAGCACCTGGCCTTCCGTGACGTGGTCGCCTTCCTTCACGAGCAAGCGCTCGACCTGCCCGCCCGTGCTCGGCGCCAGCTTGGCGCGGCGGTTGGCGTGCACGGTGCCGGCGCGCGTGTTGGCGACCGTGGCTTCGACGGAGCCGTGGGTGACCGTGTGCACGGTCACCGTCGGCGGCGGTTGCTGCGTGAGCAGCAGGGCAGCGGTGATCAAGGCGCCGAGGAGAACGAGCCAGAACAGGAGGCGGCGGAGGATCTTCACGGGTGGCGGGCGCGAAGCCTAACCGCCGAGATCGCTCGTTGTTTCATGCTCCCTCGCACTGCCTGGGCATGCGGGATCGCAGCGCGACGCAACCGCGTGTTCGTTCGGATGGTGCGACATGACCGACCCGCGGTTGCTCGCAGGCGGCGGACCGCCCGCTGCAACCGGTTGTTGGCTGCGATAGAAACCTGGGCGTCGCGGACCGGATGCAGGAGGATGCGCGCCATGCCGTGGTGACCGCACCTGATACCCCCCGAAACACTCCCCGAAACGATGATCACACCCACCTGGTCCCCGCGACGCCTGCACGCGCTCGATGACGCGCAGATCGACGAACTCGTCGACGTGTTGATGGACTGCGTCGAAGGCGGTGCGTCGGTGAGCTTCATGCAGCCGCTCACGCACGACCGCGCCGTGGCGTTCTGGCGCCGCGTGGCGCAAGGCGTGGCCGTGGGCGAACGTGCGCTGCTGGTCGCCGAAGATGCGCGCGGCCTGTGCGGCACCGTGCAGTTGGTACTCGACCAGCCCGAGAACCAACCGCACCGCGCCGATCTGGCGAAGATGCTCGTGCATCGCCGTGTGCGCCGCCAGGGGTTGGGGGAGGCGCTGATGCGAGCCGCGGAAGCCACGGCCCGCGAGTGCGGCAAGACGCTGCTCGTGCTCGACGCCGTCACCGGCGGCGACGCCGCTCGTCTGTACGAGCGCTTGGGCTGGGTGCGCGTGGGGGACATCCCCGGCTATGCCCTGTTCCCGCAGGGCGGGCTCTGCAGCACGACGGTGTTCTACCGCAACCTCGGCGATTGGCCCGGGCATCAGTAGAGTTGCTCCAGGCAGCTTCCCGACGTGGTGGCGCGGCGTTCGAGCGCGAGATGACCATGACCGATTCCGTGATCCCCAGTCACCGCATCCGCGCTGCCACGGAACGCGACGCACCCGAACTCGCGCGCTTGCTCACGGCGCTCGGGCACCCGACCGCCGCGGTCGCCATCACCGCGCGTTTTTGGGAATGGGCCGCAGCGGGCAATACGGCGCTCGTGGCGGCCAGAGCCGACGGCACCCTCGCGGGCGTGGCGACGCTGCATCAGATGATCGTGCTGCACCGACCGCGACCGGTCGGTCGCATCACGGCGCTCGTCGTCGATCCCTCTGTCCGCCGTCGGGGCATCGGTCGCGCCCTCGTCGCCGCCGCGGAAGCAGCGTTGACCGCGTCTGGCTGCGGGTTGCTGGAGATCACGAGCAATGTGTGCCTTGCGGATGCGCACGCGTTCTACGAGCGCCTCGGCTACGAGCGGACCAGCGCGCGCTTCGCCAAGGTCCTCGTGCCTGCAAACCAGTGAGGCGAACGGAACACGAGGCACCCCACGACTCCGCGCCTCACGCCGTCTTCTGCGCCGCCGCCGCCAGCTTCGCGAGCACTTCGTCGGCCCATGCCTTCGGCGCCATCGGGAATCCCAGCCTTGCGCGACTCTCCAGGTAACTCTGCGCCACCGCGCGCGCGAGGTTCCGGATGCGACCGATGTACGCGGCGCGCTCCGTCACGCTGATCGCACCGCGCGCGTCGAGCAGGTTGAACGTGTGCGCGGCCTTGAGCAGCTGCTCGTACGCCGGCAGCGCGAGCTTCTGCGCCATGAGGTTTTTCGACTGCCGCTCGTGCGCGACGAACGCGTGCAGCAGGAACTCGACGTCGCTGTGCTCGAAGTTGTAGGTGCTCTGCTCGACCTCGTTCTGGTGGAACACGTCGCCGTACTTGAGGCCTTCCGCATAGACGAGGTCGAACACGTTCTCGACGCCCTGCAGGTACATGCACAGGCGCTCCAGCCCGTACGTGATCTCGCCCGTGATCGGCCGGCAGTCGATGCCGCCGACCTGCTGGAAGTACGTGAACTGCGTCACCTCCATGCCATTCAACCAGACTTCCCAGCCGAGCCCCCAGCAGCCGAGCGTCGGGTTCTCCCAGTCGTCCTCGACGAAGCGCGCGTCGTTCTGCTCGAGGTCGAAGCCGACTGCCGCCAGCGAACCGAGATAGAGATCGAGGATGTCCGCCGGCGACGGCTTCAGCACGACCTGGAACTGGTAGTAGTGCTGGAGACGGTTCGGATTCTGCCCATACCGGCCGTCCTTCGGCCTCCGACTCGGCTGCACGTAGGCGGCGCGCCACGGTTCGGGTCCGAGCGCGCGCAGGAAGGTTGCCGTGTGGCTCGTGCCGGCTCCCACTTCCATGTCGTAGGGCTGCAGCAGCGCGCAGTGTTGCCGGTCCCAGTAGTCCTGGAGGCGGAGGATGAGTTGCTGGAACGTGAGCATGACGCGCCGGGATCCTACGGACAGCGACGGCGCGTGCCAGTGCATCCCTGTTGCCGGTCGCGGCGCGGCTTCGCACTGGTTGGTTGCGCCCACCAGGGCCATCATGCGCGCATGTTCCTCGCCGCGATCCAGGGGTCGCCCGTTCTGTCACGCATCACGGCGCTCACCTTGCTCATGGTCTCGGCGTGCATGGCCCCCGGACGCGAGCTGCCCTACGCAGCGGCGCGCCCGTTGCCGACGATCGAGGGCCGCGTCGCGACGAATCTCGATCTGCTCGCGAGTGGCCGGACGCTCGTCGACGGATACGTGGCGCAGCTGCCCGAACCGCAGCGGCAACGGATTGCGGCGGTGATCGCCCGCGGCAAGCAGGCCTCGGTGCGCATCGTGGCCCGCCACAGGTTCGGTCCGTTGGGCACGTCCTACTCGCAGAACGCGGGCAGTGGCGTATTCGTCGCTGGCAGCGATGGATCGGCCGTGGTGCTGACGGCGGGGCACACTTTCGCCGACACCGCTACGGACCTGCGCGTGAAGGTCATCTCGCTGGCAGGGCGCGAGGTCGCGGCGACGATGGTCACCCGCGAGTACGACCAGCTCGACTTCGCCGTGATGCGGTGCGAGTCCTTCGGGGCGGGGGAAGCTGTGCTGACCAGCATGGCGGTGGCGCGGCCGGGCGACCTCGTGGTTGGCTTGGGCTATCCCGACCAGTGCGGCGTCGACCGCGCGGGGCGCGTCGTGCGCGGGGAGAGTTACACCGACGACCTGCTCGAACCCCTCGTACTCATCCTCGAGGTTGCTTCGGCTGCGCCGCTCGTGTTGTTGCCCGTGGCCGGTGCGCTGCCGCTGGAAGGCTTCAGCGGCGGTGGGCTGTTCGATCTCGATGGCAACGTCGTCGGCGTGCTGACCGCCACCGAGTGGGAGCCGAACAAAGATGCCATGGTCGTGAGGGTGCTCGGGTGCGCGGTCGGTGCGATGCGCTCCATCCCGTAGCGAACCCGCCGTTCGCGCCGGCCCGGTCAGTACCCAGGACCGGTCGCCGAGCGGGGAGCTGGGTGCCGCCGGGCGGTCTGCCCGGGAACGTGAGGCGCATCGGCCCGTGTGCCTACGAACGCATGCCCGCGATGTGGGCGGCGATCGACGTCGCGACAATGCCCTACCGAGCGACGCCATGGGTCGCACGGTGCCAGCCGATCAAACTGCTGGAGGCCAGGGCGATGGGCCGCCCGGTGGTCGCGAAGAACGTGGCCCTTGACTTCGATGTGCCCGGGGTCCGGACCGTGTCGTCGGACGACGAGTTCGTCGCCCAGGCGATCGCGTGGGGCGCTTCGCCGCCGCGTCTCGGCCCGCCCCGCCGCTGCCGAGCTGGGACGAGCTCGCACGCGCGCTCGACGACGGCTTCCCGCACCCAGATGGTCGTCCTGATACGCTGGAGGAACGGCCGGTCGACCGGCTCGTAATGCCGCGCCATGTCGTCCAGCCGCCGCCGCTTTAGCGATCGACCCCGCCGTCACTACGGCGATCTGCTGTTGCTCCTCGTCGTGATGGCGCCGATCCTGCACTGCGCGCTGCGCCCGCCGAAGTCCTGAATCGAGGACGACCTCTTCTGCACCCGTGCGGTGTCGGATGTGCAATACCTGGCCTTCGCGGCGGCGGACTATCAGCGGGAGCATGGACGCTGGCCTGACCACGCGGAACTGCTGGCGGCGGATCCGATTCTCAGGCGCCTCGACCGGTGGCAGCACGAGTTCCGGTTCTTTGTGACCGGCGACCAATTCGTCGTTTGCTGCGCCGGCCTCGACGGCGTTTGGGGCACCGCCGACGATGTCGAGTCCGATCCGGTGCGGGCGACGCCGTAGGCTCCTGCCACGCGTCCGCCGACCCCACCGCGAGTGCTGGCCCACCGCAATCTGAAGGGCAGGCTCGGCCGGTCCCAACGGCCCCAAAGGAACGGGTTGCTCCGGCAACCTGGATCGGAGTAGTCTTCCTCCTCTGCCATTCCCCGGGTCCTACCCGCGGGAACGATCCACCGCTCAACGACTCCGTCCCGACAGAGGTACCCGTGCGTCTTTCTCCATTCTCGTACCCGGTCGCCGCCGCCCTGGCGTGCATGTTCGCGTCATCTCTTCCCGCTCAGTGGGTGACCTTCCAGGACCAGACGGCAACGCGCCTCGTCGCGGCCGCGGGCCTGGGTTCGGCAGATCCGCAGGAGAAGGACTACATCTGGGGAGACTTCGACAAGGACGGTGACATCGACCTCGTCGTCGTGCGCAAGACGCCGTTCACGTTCCCGGGCGGGTTCCCGAACGTGCTCTTCATGAACGAGAACGGCGTGCTCACGGACCGCAGCGCGACCCTTGCGAGCGCGTCGACCGTGCCGGGCAGCTCGGGTTTCCTCGACCCGACCAACGATCGCGACGTGGTCGCGGTGGACGTGAACGGCGACACCTGGCTCGATCTCGTGACGGCCACGACCCTCTCGTTCGGCCAGCCTCAGTACATCCGTGTGCCGCGCGTCTACATCAACCGCGGCGCGCCTAGCGGCACCTGGCTCGGCTTCATCTACGACGACGCGCTGCGCATCAACGACCTGCAGCCGGGCGCGAGCTGGAATGGCGAACACCGCTTCTGCTCAGTGGCCGCCGGCGACATCGACAACGACGGCGACATGGATCTGTACTTCGGTGACTACGAGCAGGGTGGTGGCCGTTCCATCGACGTGAACGACCGGCTGCTGCTCAACAACGGGCTCGGCTACTTCACCGACGTGTCGGCAGCGCGCATGAGCGTCGTCATGCT
>JAYUCN010000108.1:0-6157 GCA_043740335.1 Planctomycetota bacterium | reverse complement strand
GCTGGAAGCGGGCGAGGTCATGCTGACCGACCTCATCGACCGCAGCGCCTCCTACCTCGGGTGGAACATCCTGTCGAGCAACCAGGAGCTCGCCGCCGGTGCTGGTGCTGGTGCCGCCACGATCCGCCTGCAGAACCGCATCGAGACGGATACCACCGGCTGCGAGGAGTTCCTTGCCAACATGCTCTACCGGAGCGGCTTCGGGTTGACGGCGCTCGACGAAAGCAAGCACCTCTACGAGGTCATCAACATGAGCGGCCCGCGCAATCGCGAGATCATGAATCGGGCACCGTCGCGAACGCCCGAACAAGTCATGGCGCGAGCCAACCTCAAGATGCCTGTGACGACGGTCGTCGAACTGAAGCACATCAACGCCACCATCGCCACGAATGCGCTGCGCCCGTTCTACGCGAGCACGGGCGGCAGCCAGGGTGGCGGCGGCCTGACCATCGGCAACGTCGGCAACAACACCGCCATGCTGATCATGGGCATGCAGGATCAGGTCGCTTCGGCGATCCGGATGCTGAAGACCTGTGACGTCCAGTCGCCTGAACTGGCTCCCTCGCTCACCGAGCGCCTCGACGCCATCGAGCGACGACTGCAGGCGCTCGAGCAGAAGCTGGCACCGAAGCAACCGGGACAGGACAAGTGAGCCCGTGCGCGTCGTCCTGCCGTTCGTCCTGCTGCTGACCGCGTCCGGCATGGCACAGCAGGTCGTTGCGCCCGGCACTGCCTCGCGTGGCGCCATCGTCGCGACCAAGGACGGACTCACGCTGCCCACCGGCGAGTTCACGGTGGCTGAACTGATCGAAGCCGTCGCCGTCTACCTGTGCCGCAACTACCTCTACGACCAGGACGTGGTCGCGGGCGCCAGGGGGTTTGCCCTGCAGCGGCCGATCGCGCTCGATGCGCTAGGCAGCGAGGAGATGTTGTTCGCGCTGCTGGCGGCGCGCAGCCTCGCTGCCGTACCGCTCGACGAACTGCGCGGCGTCTGGCAGATCGTCGCCCTCGGCGGCAATCCACAGCGGCCGGGTCCGATCGTCGTCACGCCATGGCGCAGTCCCGAGGAGATCCTGCGCCGGCCGCGGCTGCGCGAACTCGTCATGACCGCCGTCGACCTGCGCCACGCCGATGCGCAGCAGCTCGCGAATGCGTTGCGCGCCCACTTCGCCATGCAGGGCAACTGGCAGCCCGGCGTGATGACGGCGTGCGCTGCGGAACGACACACGTTGCTCCTGCACGGTTACCGCGACCAGATCGCGCAGATGATCCCTCTCGTGCAGCAGATCGACAAGCTGTCGTCCGACCAGCCCGTGCCCGACGCGATGCAGCAGCGCCTCGACGCGCTGGAACGGGAACTCGCGGCCTTGCGCGACGAGCTGAAGAGCAAGGCGCCGGGCAACCCGTCCGCCAATCGTCGCTGACGATCCGCTACCGCAGCAGGGCCTTCGCGTAGGCCGCGACCTTCGGCCCGAGCTCCTTCGGTGCGATGCCGAAGGCGCCCTCGAAGCCGAGCTTGTCGGTGTTGCCCGTGTAGTAGGCGACGACGAAGTCCAACAGCGCTCGTCGATAGCGACCGTCCTCCGCTTCGTAGAGGTACCGGCAGAGCATCGCCGCCTGCGCATAGAAGAGGTCGAGGCGGCGGGTCTTGAAACCCAGCCCGAGCCGGACGCTGCTCGGGATCGCCGCCGTTTGCGCCTGGTTCGCCGTCAAGCGGTCGTAGTCCATGCGGCGAGCACCGGTGAGCCACGCCCAATCGAGCAGCTGGATGTCGGTGGCCGAGGCGACCAGGTCGACCCGATCGAGGCCGCCGCCCCCGAGCTGGAACCGGTTACGCGCGAAGTCGAACTCGAACTGCTCGAGCAAGCTCGCGAATCCCTCGACGATCCAGAACGCGCGTGGTCCGACACGAGCCTGCACCGGATCGGGAGTGAACGCCGCACAGCGATCCATGAGCCACTGATGGGTCAGTTCGTGGGCGAGCGTCGGCAGCACCGCGACGAAACCGGCGTCGTCACTCGGCACGAACATGCGTGACTTCGCGACCAGTTCGTTGAGATGGTCGGAGTAGTAGCCCGCGGTCCACTCGGCCGAATCGAACCCGAGCTTCTTGGACTCGCTCACGTACTCCTTGCGATCGGGGTAGATGAACACGAGCATCGGCCGCGGGTCGTGCCGCACGCGCGGCAGGTCGGCGAACATCGACTCGAGCGCGTCACAGACGAGTTCGCCCGTGGCCAGGGCCCTGGCCAGACTGCCCGGCGCGCTGATCGGCGAGAACAACAGCAACCGGTCGCTGCGCAGCGCCTGGAGGTCGGGGCGCCAGCGCGAACGCCATTCCAGCAGCTGCTGCTTGTTCTGCGCCGTCACGCTGTCCAGCGACTTGTCGGCGAACTCGTCGACCTTGGCGTCGAGGAAGGTGACCTGCCGGTGCGCGGCCGCCGAAAGGAAGTCGAGCCAGTCCGCGGCATGGAACGGCTCGGGTGCCGCGATGTCCTTCGGCAGCATGCCGCGCACGAGCGCCACCGTCGCCGCATGCGCCGGCTGCTGTTCCAGCACGAAACGCAGGCCGTGCCGCACATCGAGAGCCGGCCGGGTCGATGCCCAACCCGCAACCAGTTGCTGCACGTCGTCGAGTGCGACCTCGGCGACCGCATCCGCCGCCGAACGCACCTTCGCCGCCTTGCCGGCGTCGGCACGCAGACGCACGTTCTTGCGGCCGGTGGCGATGTCCTTCTCGCGTTTGGTCGCCAGGGGTTCCTCGATGCGGAGGTCGCGGCAACGCGCCAACAGCTCGGTGGCGAGATCCCAGTCAGCAGCGCCGATCGACTCGTCGACGAGCTTCAGGCAACGCGTGCGTTGGCCGCCCTGCCAGACGTCGTGCAGTTCGGCGGCGGTCGGATCGTCGGGCACGTTCTCGCGCAAGGCGATCAATTCGTGTTCACCGGCGAGCAACAGGCTGCGTCCCGCTGGCACCGCCCGCACGGCCGGCAGGTCGCGGGCGCCGTCCCGGAACAGGCGCCAGAGTACCCGGAACTCCAGCACGTCCACGGCGCAGGCACCCAGGTAGAACACGTCGCCGGCGATGGTGGGCGGCACCTTGACCAGCGACCGGTGCAACTCACAGGTGTCGAGCCGCACACCCTCTTCACGGCCCGCGCGGAACAACCCGAGCTGATAGCCGATCTTCGACTCGGTCGCCGCAATGCACATGCGCGCATCGAGTGCCGGCATGATCGGCAGCGACAGCACGCGCATCTCGGTGGCACCCAACGGCTGCCGCAGGATCACCGCATTCCAGTCGACATCCTTCACGAGATCTTCGCGAAGCAGACTGCCGGGGCCGAACCGCACGAGGACATCCTTGCCGCCGAGCAGCACGCGGGCATCGTCACCGGGCGGTTTCACCAGCAGCATGGCGCCGCCGGTCGACCGCTCCTTGCCGGTCAGGCGATCGAGCTCGGCCACGACATACAAGCGCTCACTGGTGAGGCGCAGCGCGTAGACGGACGTGTCGCAGACCGAGGGTGCACCGGCGTAGCCACCCGCTTCACTGCGCCAGATTTCGCGAAAGTCGGACGCGCGCATGCAGGTAAGTCGCCCATCGACCACTGCGTACACGTTGGTGCCCAGCCGCAACGGCGGACCGACCTGCTTGCTCTTCGGCATGCGCGCCACGAAGTCGACGCTCTTCGCGCCGAAGCGCAACAGCTCCAGCTCGTCGGTGCCGACGCGCCACACGACCTCGTTGCCCCACAGGGAGGGCCATGGATCGGTCCTCGAGTTGAGCGTGCGCTGACCGAGCAGCACGCCGTCGTCGAGCCGACGCAGTTCCAGCGAGCGCCGGTCGTTGCCGACGCGCACGGCGAGCACGATGCGGTTGTCCCAGACCAGGGGCTCGCCCGCGATGATGCCGCCGACGTTCTGTCGCCATGCCACCATGGGCCGGCGCAACAAGGGCGGGTTCGCCGACGTGGCATTGCGCGCGGCATTGCCGCCGTCGGTGTACCAACGCCCTGCCGGACACACCTCGCCATCGCGCGCCGCGTGGGCGGTGACAGCAGGAACTGCATCCGGGCGCTGGCCGACCGCGGTCCCGGGAACGGCGAGCACCGCCCCCACGAGCAGACTGACGATTGGCTTCATGGCTCCGTCCTGTTGGTCAGCCTACTGTCACCGCGTCGCGGCCGTGCCGTGAAAAGTCGAGGTCCGAGGCTCGACTCTTCACGATGGCCACGAAGGCTTCGCTGACGGTCCGCTACTTCGCGAGCAGGTTCACGAGCAACCGCGCCGCACCCGCGTTGCCGACGCGCAACTGGCGATACAATGCCAACGAGCAGTAGATGAAGTCGCCGCGCCCGTACTGGGTGTGCAGCAGGGCTCCCTGATGCGGCTTGCTGTCGCCCGCGTCCTTCATCTCGAGCATCGGCGTCCACGCCGGATCCCAGGTCTTCGGGAAGTTGAGTCCGCGCTCCTGTACCCAGCCCGCGAAGTCCGCGGCTTCGATCACGTGCGGGTACTGCATGAGGCGGTGCTGTGGCTGCAGCAACGTCACGGCGGCGTCCTCTTCGGTCACGCGTTCGTCCGCGATCGTCATCGGGAACGGTGCCAGCAGCGGGTGGCCCGCGCGCTCGTTCCATTCGCCGGACTTGTGGTACATCGCCACGACCCGCCCGCCGGTGCGCACGTACTGCAGGATGCGTTCGCGCACTTCGGCGAGCTCGGGCCGGTGGTAGTAGGCGCGGATGTCGAGCAGCAGCGTCGTGAAGTCTTCGAGGCGCACCGTCAGCAGTGCGTCGCGGTCGAGCGCCGTGAACGGCACACCGAGGTCGGCGAGCGCACGTTCGGTCGTGTCGTCAGGACCGCGCACGAGCGCGATCTTGAGGCCGGGCGGCACCGTCACGTCCACGGCCTGCACACGCAACCGCACACTGGCGTCGCGCACGCCGAGCTCGATTCCTGCATCGGGCAAGAGCTCGTTGCTGTCGAGCGTCGCCCGCACGAGGATGCGCGCTTCGTTGTGCTCGCGCGACAAGGCCAGCCGGCCCGGCACCGACACGGCGGAGATCCCGGGCCCCATCGACAACCGCACCGGTGCGGACGTGTCGCGGTCACGGTGGCTCGTCGCACTGACACTGAGCAGGCGTTCGACGACCTGGCCCTTGGGCACCATGAGCACTTCGCGGTCCCATTGCAGTTCGATCTGGGCAACCGGCGTGTACGGCAACGAGGACAGCAATCCGAACGGCACGCCATCGAGCACGAACGCGCAAGCGACCTCGACGAAGCGTGGCTCCGGTCCCTCGGGCAGTTCCCCGTCGACGCCGGACTCGCACGGGAACGGCACGGAGAAGCGGCCCGGATAGACCGGCTTCTTCGGCGGGTCACCCGGGGTCGCCGTGGCCTCGCCCGACGGCGTCGTGCTGGCCGGCGTCACCGTGCTCTCGCCCGCAGTTGGTGTCGTGTTGGCCGGCGGTGCAGGCATGCCATCGAACGGCGTCGCGCGCACCGTCGCCTGCACAGGAGTCGCGTCGACGTCCCCGCAGCGCACCGTCAGGTCCTTCACGCGCTCGACGCCGTGTAGCACGAAGAACACCTTGCCCTGGCCACCGAGCGGCACCGTGTCGCGCTCGAGCCAGACCTCGGTACGCACGCCGGCGATGGCCAGCAGGATGCGTTCGAATGCCTGCACGCGTCGGTGCAGCACCGAAGCGATGCGGATCGCGCCAGGAGCCCTGATGTTGGCCGTCGTGTCCTTCAGCAGTGCGCGAGTCGCCAGGAGCAGGGCCATCGTGGCGCGTCTCAATTCTTCGGGCCGCAGCTGCGCTGCGCTCGCAGCGAGTGCGGCGCCGGGACGCTCGTCGCGCACCCAATGGAACAGGTCCGCCGCCGCCTCGGCTGCGACCCCCTCGGGGTAGACGACACGCCACCACTCCTTGCCGACCTGCAGCGGGTTGTGCGGCCCCCACGGCCCCTGCGTCACGTGCTGCGTCCAGGCGCGGTGCGCGAGCCGCGCGTAGGTCTCGCCGCGCGCCGGATCGAGTTCGCCCGGATCGAGCGTCAGCTGCGCCTTCTCGAGAGCACAGCGCGCATAGAGCGGCGGCACATGCTGGCCCTTCGCGGCGCGTTCCTTGAGGATCTCGCTGATCGCCCAGAA
>JAYUCN010000107.1:0-6158 GCA_043740335.1 Planctomycetota bacterium | reverse complement strand
ACGCCATGGTGCCGGGAGGTGCCGTGTGATCGCCGGCAAGACCTGGCGCGAGCTCCGCGTGATGGCGCTGGTCTACCTGCTGATCCTCGAGCTGCTCGCAGTACCCGTGATCCTCTGGTGGCCGGACCTGTACGGGGACCTCCAGAAGTCGTCCTTGTTCCGCAACGCCCCGGTCGACGTCGTGCGCCGCATCTTCGAGGGTGTCACCGACAAGAACGAGGATGTCGCGTACCGGAACTGGATCGCGGCCATGCTCTTCTTCCGGAGCGTGAACCTCGCCGGCATCGCCGCCGCGGTGCTGTTCGGCACCGCGCTGTTCGCGCGGGAACGCGAGGCCCAGACCTTCGAGTTCCTGCTGGCGCGCCCGGTCTCGCGCGCCCGGATCCTGTTCGAGAAGAGCTGGCCCACCGCACTGTGTGTCACGATCCCCATCTTCCTGGCCAACTGGTCGGCGATCTTCTGGAGCCATCAGATCGAGCTCGTGCTGCCGTTCTGGACCGTGACCCTCGCCTCCGCGCACGCCGCGGTGTTCGTGCTCTGCCTGCTCGCTTTCACCACGTGGGTCTCCGTCCTCTGCCGCGTGCAGGCGCATGTCGCTTTCTGGGTCGGCGGCATCACGATCGTGCAGATCGGCGTCTACCTGACCCAGCGGCTGCGCCAGTTCAGTTTCTTCCGCCTGTCCGACTTCGAGTGGTACGGCCCGATCCTGTCCGGCAACACGCCAGCGTGGCAGATGTTCGATCCCATCCGCAGTCATGGCTTCACCACGTACCTGCTCGTCGCCACCGGGGTCTTCTACGGGCTCGCGTGGCGGTCGCTTTTGCGCACGGAGTTGTGATCGGTGATCGCCCTCGAAGTGGTGCTGACACTCGTGCGCGAAGTACTGCGCACGCTGCTGGTGCCACTGCGCCTCCTTGGCTACCTGCCGTTCCGCCACCATTGGCGCGCCGTGGCGCGCGAAGTGCTCGACGCCGCGGCGCATGCACAGCAGCAAGCACCTGAGCATGCCTTGCGCGAGTTCTTCGCGAAGCGCCGGCCGCGACGCAGGGAACGCCCGCACCTGTTCGTGTCTGCCGGCGAAGCGAGCGGCGAAGCCCATGCCGCGCGACTCGTTCGCGCGCTGCCGGACACGGTGCGCTGCACGGCGTTCGGTGGCCACCAGCTCGCGGCGGCCGGCGCCACACTGCGTGTCTCGCTGAGTGACCACGCCGTCATGGGCGTCGTCGGCGTGCTGCGCCAACTGCCGCTGCTCCTGCGCGCGTTCGCGAGCTACCTGCGTCTTCTGCGCGACGATCCACCAGACCTCGTCGTGCTCGTCGACTACCCGGGCCTGCACGTCGTCATGGCGAAGGCCGCCCGGCGCCGCAGGATTCCCGTGCTGCACTACGTGGCGCCGCAGTATTGGGCCTGGGGTCCGTGGCGCATGCGACGCTACCGGCGCGCCGTCGATGCGACGCTGACGATCCTGCCGTTCGAGACCGCGTTCTTCCAGCGCTTCCGCATCCCGGCGGCCTACATCGGCCACCCGCTGCTCGACGAACTCGCGCAGCACCCGCCGGACACGGCCGCCGTCGCTGCCGTCCGCGCCCAACGCACGCTCGTGCTGCTGCCGGGTAGCAGAGCAGCCGAGATCGAAGCCAACCTGCCCGGCATGCTGCGCATCGCGCAAGCACTGCATCGCGCCGAGCCGGCGTGCCGCGTGGTGTTGCCGCACAAGAACCCGGCCCGCACCGAGCTCCTGCACCGCCTGGTCGCGACCGCAGACGCGACGTTCGTCGAACACCACGAAGGATCCCTCGCGCCTTGGCTCGCCGGCGCGCACCTGATCCTCGCCAAGTCGGGCACCGGTTCGCTCGAGGCCTGCCTGCACGGCAACCCCACCCTCGTCGTCTACCAACTGCGGGGCATGATCAGCACGCTCGGTTACCACAACATCCTCAGCGTGCCGTGGATCGCGGCCGCCAACCTCGTCGCGGGCCAGAAGGTCGTGCCCGAGTTCTGCTTCCATCGCGCCAGCGGCTGGGACGACGTGATGGCCGCGGCGCGAACCCTGTGGCACGACGGGCCCGAGCGCAGCGCCGTCATCGCCGGACTCGCCGAAGTGCGACAGCGCCTCGGCACTGCAGGCGCCACCGAACGCGTCGCCGCGATCGTGCGCACGTTCCTGTGGCCGGAGGCCTGTGCATGACAGCACCCCTCGCCGACCTGCGCGCGTTCCTGGCTCTGCTGCGTGCGGAACACGAACTCGTCGAGATCACGACCGAGGTCGACCCCGACCTCGAAGCCGCGGAGGTCCATCGCCGCGTCATCGCCGCCGGCGGGCCAGCCTTGCTGTTCTCACGCATCAAGGGCTCGGCGTGGCCGTGCGTGACGAACTTGTTCGGTACGACGCGGCGCGTCGAACTCGCGTTCGGCAAGCGCCCGCAAGAACTCGTGCAGCGACTCGCCGCCCTGCCGCACACGCTGCTACCACCGAGCCTGCACAAGCTCTGGCAACACCGCGACCTGCTCGGTTCGCTGCTCAAGGTCGGTCGCAAGCACGTGCGCAGCGCCGCGCTGCTCGCGCACCAGGACACGCCGCCGCAGTTGTCGCGGCTGCCGCTGCTACGCACATGGAGCGAGGACGGCGGGCCGTTCGTGACGCTGCCGCTCGTCTACACGGAACATCCCGACGGCCTCGGCAGCAACCTCGGCATGTACCGCATCCAACGGTTCTCGGACGGCACCGCGGGTCTGCACATGCAGATCGGCAAGGGCGGTGGCTTCCACCTCGCCGCGTACGAACGGCTCGGTCGTTCGATGCCCGTGCACGCGACGATCGGCGGACCGCCAGCACTGATGCTCGGCGCCATCGCCCCGCTGCCCGAGAACGTGCCCGAAGTGCTGCTCGCCTCGCTGCTGCTCGGCCAGCGGCTGCGCATGGCACGCACGCCACACAGCCCGCTGCCCGTGTTTGCCGACGCCGAGTTCTGCCTTGTCGGCGAGGTGCGCCCCGGCGAGCGGCACCCCGAGGGTCCGTTCGGCGACCACTACGGCTACTACTCGCAGAAGCACGACTACCCGTTGCTGCGCGTCAAGGCCCTGCTGCACCGAGAAGACCCGATCCTCTGTGCGACGGTCGTAGGCAAGCCGCGCCAGGAAGACTTCTTCCTCGGCGACTACGTGCAGGAACTGCTGCTGCCGCTCGCGAAGGTCGCGATGCCGTCGGTGCGCGAGCTCTGGTCCTACGGCGAGACCGGCTACCACTCACTCGCGGCGGCCGTCGTGCGCGAACGCTACGGCCGCGAAGCGATGCAGAGCGCGTTCCGCATCCTCGGCGAGGGACAGTTGAGTCTGACGAAGTTCCTGCTGCTCACCGACCAGTCCGTCGACCTGCGCGACTTCCGCGCGACGCTGCAGCACGTGCTCGCAAGAGCCGACTTCCGCACCGACCTCTACGTGTTCGCGAGTCTGTCGATGGACACGCTCGACTACGCGGGGCCCGAGGTCAACAAGGGCAGCAAGGGCGTCTTGCTCGGGCTCGGCGACCCCGTGCACGCGCTGCCGAGCCAGTTCACGGGCAACCTGCCGCCGCCGTTCGTGCGCGCCGAAGTGTTCTGCCCGGGTTGCCTCGTCGTGCAGGGGCCCGCGTTCGCCGCCGATCGTTCTGCTGGCGCGGCCCTGGCGCGCGTGCCGGCCCTCAAGGACTGGCCGCTCGTCGTGCTCGTCGACGACGCGCGGCAGGCCGGAAAGTCTGCCGTGAACTTCCTGTGGACCACGTTCACGCGCTTCGAACCGGCCGCCGACATCCACGCTGCCGACGTGCGCCTCGTGCGCCACCAGGCGAGCTACACCCCACCCGTGGTCATCGACGCGCGCAGCAAGCCAAGCTACCCGAAGGAACTGTTCTGCGATCCGGATACGAGCAAGCTCGTGACCCGTCGCTGGCGCGAGTACTTCCCGCAGGGCGGTGTGCCGATGGGCGATTCGGACCGCGCGCACCTCGACTGACGACGCTCACCGCGGCGCGTGCACCTCGAGTTCGTGCAAGGCCGCGGCCGCCTGCGCATGGCTCGGATCGATGCGCAGCACGTCGCGCAGCAGGGACATCGCCCACGGCATGTTCTTCCTCTGCATCGCCTGCTGCACGAGTTGCAGGCGCAGTGGCACGTCTTCAGGTCGCGTCGCCAGCCAACGATCGAACATCGGCCCGATCTCCGCGGCTCGCCCGAGACGAAGGAGCGCATCGGCGCGATTGACGAACGGTTCGACGCGCTCGCTCGACAACTCGGTCGCACGCCGGTAGGCCTGTTCCGCAGCCGCCCACTGCTCGCGGCATTGCAGCACGAAGCCGAGCGAGTTCCAGAAGGCGAACCGACGCGGGGCCAGTGCGACCGCAGTCCGCAGCTCGGCCTCGGCGCGCACGAGTCGCTCGTCGGTGCCGCCAGGTCGCGGTGCCGCCTGGCTCGCCTGCAGGAGACACGTGCCGAGCGTACCGTGCACCTCGGGATCGTCTGGCGCCTCGCGGAGCGCGCGCTCGAGTTCGGCAAGCGCCTCGGCGTGGCGGCCACGTTGCTGCAACGACACCGCGTAGTGCACGCGTTCGTGCGACGTCGGGTTCTCGCATTGCATCGCCACGTCGAAGATCGGGTAGGCCTGCTCGAACTGCCCCTGCATGAACAGCATGGCGCCGTGGTTGCTGAGGATCTGCGAGGCCAGGTGGCTGCGGCTCGCGTGGTCGCGCTTCTCGTACGCATCGGCCCAGAACGTGGCTTCGTCGGGGTAGGCGGCCGCGTGGCTGCGCGCGACGAGCCCGAGCGCGATCACGATGCCGAGCGTCGTCACGCCACCGAGCAAGCGCGCGGCATCCGGCCCGAGTCTGGCCAACACGTGCTGCAAGAGGACGATGGCCGGCACCAGCACGAACAGCATCGGCAGGTAGGCACGACGTTCGGCGACGATCTCCGTGACGATCGGCAGCACCGTCGACGTCGGTGCGAGCAGCAGGAAGAACAGCACCCCGAGCCATCCCCACCACGGGTGCTTTCTCCAGCAACTGACCACAACGCCGAGCAGGACGAGTACGCCGAGTCCCGGCAGCACGGCGGCGCCGAAGTTGCGCACGATGTCCCAGTCGTAGGCGCCGCGCAGCGGGCTCGGCCATGCCGAAAGTCGCACGTAGTGCAGCACGACGCTGGCCTGCGTCATCAACCAGTCTCCCGCGGCCACCGAGAGCCCCGTGCTGTACCCGACGGTCGGGTTGCGAGGACCACCGACGATGCAGGCGAGCAACACGCCCCACGTGAGCGCGAGTGCACCGTAGTAGCTCCAACGTGTGCGCAGCACCGCCCACGACGGCACGAGGAACGCGCGTTCGAACAGGACGACGAGCAGCGGACCGGTGATGCAGTCCTCCTTGCTCGCCATGCCGAACGCCATCGCTACGACGGCGAGTGCCTGCCATCGCCACCGCCGCGGCGAACCGTGCGCGCGCAAAGTCGCGTAGAGGCAGACCAGCAAGAGCGCGCTGAACAGCAGCGTCGAGCGCTGCGTCGCGTAGGCGACGGCGTCGCAGGCGAGCGGATGTGCGACCCAGACCATCGCGATGACAGTCGCCAGGTTGGTGGCGCCCGTTCGGTCGAAACGGCCGGCGAGGTTGGGCGCCTGGAGCGCCCGCCGCACGACGCCGAGCAGCAGCATCGCGTTGCCTAGGTGCAGCAGCAGGTTCGTCAGGTGCGGGCCGAACGGACCCTCACCGAACACGGCGAAGTCGACGACCAACGACAGGCAGGCCAGCGGTCGGTTCGCGAGCGGTTGGTGCGGCGGCGCGAAGGCAGCGTTCCACCAGTCGCCCAGAAGCAGCGGCGCGTTGTCGACGATCGCAGGGTTGTCGTCGAAGAGAAAGCCGTGGTTCCAGACGCCCCACCAGGCGAACAGGCCGGCAGAGACAACGGCGATGAACGGCAGCACCCTGCGCCCGATCGAGGCACGGGTCGGCAGGATCGGTTGACTCGGAGCAGCGCGCGCCATCGCGCAGCAGGTTCGACAATCGGCACGCCTTGCGCAACCCTTCGGTGTCGCTCGTTGACTGCGTCGCACCGCACCGTTCCCATGCGACCAATGAACTACCGCGACCTCGAGCCCGCCGCCGCACAGCAGGAACTGCAGCAGGATCCGAC
>JAYUCN010000106.1:0-2521 GCA_043740335.1 Planctomycetota bacterium | reverse complement strand
GACGACCAGCGCGACGTGTTGTTCGCGGCGCTGCAGCGCGAACACGAACTCGCGGGGTTGCTGCCGTCTGCCACCCGCGTCCAGCTGCTGCTGGCGCGGGCGCAGTCTGCCCGCGCGACTGCGCTCGCGCTCGGGCCGAGCCAGGTGCCGCGCCGGACCGGGGCGGCGTCGCAGCGCGACATTCCGATCGACCAGGCGATCGAGTTCTTGTGGGCGATGCGGCCGCAGGACATCGGCCGTTGGTTGCGTCCCGCCGACGTGCAGTCGCTCGATCGCGTGCTGCGCGTGTTGTCGGCGATGCCGGTGCGGTGGTTGCCGATCATCCGTCGCTTCGCCGTCCATCCGCTGGCCGGCAATCCCGAAGAACGCATCGTGCAACTCGGCCGCCGCGTCGCCGAGTGGCTCGAGGGCTGGCACGGCAAGATGCTCTTCTTCGCCGACCTGCACGGCATCGTCACGGGGCCGCAGATCCTCGACCGCGTCGCCACGGCGATGGTCAAGGCGAGCCAACGGCCGGCCGTGCGGTTGCTGTTGTTCGGCGGGTTGTTCCTCGTGTTCGACCTGCTGATCGGGGCCGAGAGCTGCAGCACGTTCCTCGGTCGGATCGTGGCGTTGCCGCTGATCGTGCTCGGCAGCCTGTGCCTCGTGTTCCTGTCGCTGGGCCACTGGCTCAAGCGGCTCGCGGGGCAGGCGTCCGAGGCCTACCGGCTCACGAGCGAAGCGCACTTCATCTCGCAGCTCGAGCGCATCAAGCCGCGCTATGAACGGCAGGACCTCACGTTCCTGGCCCGGCGCGTGTTCGGCGAAGGCAAAGCAGCACAGCAAGCCGTGGGCATGCTGCGCGCGCAGGTGTCGAGTGCCCGCACCGGCGTGCCGATCGGCGACAAGGACGTCTCGGAGTTCGTGCGCCTCGAGGCAAATCGCATCGCCCTGCTCTACCTGCACTTTCTCGACGGGGCACCGCTGCACATCAGCGACGTCAAGACGACCGAGCAGCTGCTCGCCAACCAGGCGCTCGAGAACCTGCGCGTGCAGCACCTGCGCTTCGGCAAGCGGCAACGCAAGCGCCTGCGCCGGCTCAAGCTCGAGGACGGTTCGTTGCTGAGCGGGCCCTTCCTCTGGTTCCGCTTCATCACCGAGAGCATCGCCGTCGAGTCGGCCAAGCGCATCGCCGGCTACAACCGCTACTGCGTGCCCGTCGCCGAACGCCACGCGGCGTCGCCGGCACAACTCCAGGCGATGCAGGACTGGTTGCAGCGACGGCGCGACCCGCGTGGCGGGCGCACGCTCGGCGAAAGGAAGGCGCAGGAGAACCAAGGCGCCTGTCCGTCGACCGAGTTCACGGCCCTCGATTTCCTGGGCGGCGACGCGGAGCGCGATCGCCACATCGCCTCCATGTTCGGCGACGAGGTGCTCGAGGTCGTGCGGCTCGATCGCCGCACGATGGTGCGCGAGATCTTCGGCACGCGCCCCGTGCACCAGTTGCCAAAGCACGAACGCAGTTTCAACCCGCTGCGCTTCTACCAGCGCCGGCTGTCACACGGGCGGGTGCTGCTGGCGCCGTTGCTGCTGCTGTGGCGGTTCCTGCGGTCGATCGGTTGGCTCGTCGTGCGCGTGCGCCAGATCGTGCGCGAGGTGTTCGATCCGGAACTCGCGATGCAGCGACGCGAGATCGGCACCGCACCGTTCGCGGTCGCGCTGCGCAAGATCCACCGCATGAAGGCGCCCGGGCTGCTCGAGGCGATCCGCATGCGCCTGCAGCTCGATCCCGTCTACGCGGGCGCACCGGCGGGCTGGTCTTCCGCGGCCCCGTTCGCGGACGAGCCGGAGGTCGAGCGCGACATCCTGTTCCTGCATCTGCGCGAACGGCAGGCGAGCGAACTGCGCGATGCGGCTGCCGCCGTGCGCCAGCAGGTCGCGGCGCTGCACGCCGCCATCGGGTGGCTGCCGTCGTTGGGGGAGCCGGTGGACGACGATGCGCGCGCGGCCGGGGAACTCGCTGCCTGTTGCGCGTGGATCGCCGACAAGGACGACGTGCGCACGCTGCTCCACGCGGAACGTTGGCGCGCCGAGACGCTGCCACTGCTGCTGCAGGAAGGAGCGCGCGCGACGTGGTGGCGCACGGCGTGGGCGTTCGTGCGCGGCTGGTTCGGCGTACACCCGGTCGATCGTTGGCTCGATCTGCACGGCCACGATCTGCCGGCGAGCGTGAAGGCACCGTTGCGTCACGCCTATGCACGAGACCAGCACGACGTCCGCACTCTCGTCGACGCGTGGCTGCGGCTGCCCGCGGGTGCGTCACCCGCGGCGAGCGCCATCGAATGCCTGCGACACGCCTACCGCCACGGCCTTGGCGTGCGCCGTGACCTGCTCGCACTGCGCGCGGTGCAATCGATGGCCGTGCTCGACGTGCGCAACTACCGTGATCTCGTGTTCCAGCTCGGCGACTACGCCGCGGATGGCGAGGACAGCAGTCTGGGCTCGGCGCTGCCATGAGCGACCCTGACTCGAACGTTCCGCC
>JAYUCN010000105.1:0-2523 GCA_043740335.1 Planctomycetota bacterium | reverse complement strand
CAACTACGACTGCGCCACCGACGCGATCCAACCTGCGCGCCCGACTCCGCGACCGAAGCGAGATTCTGTCCTTGGCCCCGACCAGGGCTCTCATCAAGGGCTACGCGACGTGCGGCAGCGTAATTGTCGTCGGCGCCGAGCCGAACCTCGGCAAGAGCACGCTGGCAAACGGCTGGGCTCACTGCATCTGGACCGGTCATGCGTGGCTCGGCCACCGCGTGCTGCCAGGGAGCGTACTGTTCCTCTTGGGCGAAGACTTGCGCGGCGCATCATTGCGAGCCAAGGCATGGGAGGAGGAGTACGGCCCGTGCGTCGACATCGGTGATCGCTACATCGAGTACGCCGACAAGATGCCGCCGCTGTGCGCGTCGGAAGGGCAGCTCGAGCTGCGCCGCATGCTGTTGTGCCTGAAGCACGAGCGCAGGCATGCCCCGGCGATGGTGGTGATCGACACATTGAGCACGGTCTGGGGCAGCGAGCCGGAGAACGCAGCGGAGCTAGCCGCCGCACTCATGGCCGTGCTCTCCTCGCTGGCGGACGAGTTCGGCTGCACGTTCGTGCTGATCCACCACCTGAACAAGGTGCAACCCGGCCCCGCGAAGCGCGAGATCACGCTGTCCAGCATCCGTGGCGCTGGCGCATTCGTCGGTAGTGCGGACGACGTGCTGGTGTTGGAGGCTGTGGAGGAGGGCGTCGCTCGACTCTTCGGCATCAAGGCCCGCAACACGGACAAGGCTCCGGCCAAGGTCCTCCGGGTGCATCGGGTGCACCTCGGCACCAACGAGGACGGCGACGAAGTCACCAGTGTCATTCTGGTCGACGCGCCACCCACAGCGGTCCCGGACGCCAGTCAGGTCGAGCAGACGCAGCGGGACAAGGCCTGGACCGCCGCAGAGGAGCGCATCCAGCGTGCGGTCGAATCCCTGCGCAAGCTCGGCAAGGCGCGTAGCAAGACCGCCATCGCCAACCGGATGGTCGGCAAACGGTCCGAGAAGTTTGCGGCCGTCGACGATGCCATCGCCAGGGAACTGATCATCGACCTGGGAACCGATCGAGCACACAAGTTCGTGGTCGCTGAGGACCACCAGCGTGTGTCGTGCAAGACACCCCATACCCCAGAAGAGGGAACCGGGAACCGGTCCCCTGCTGGCGCAGGACCGGATTCGGTTCCCAGCGGCGAGGGAACCGGTTCCCAAGAACGGGGAACCGGGAACCGATTGCAGCGGGTGGCCGACGAGGACGACGGCCTACCCGAGCAGCCCCAGGGGAAGCGCAAGGCGCGCGGCAAGGGCAATAACAAGGGCAGCGAAGGGAGGACGGAGTGATGCAGAACGAAGTGCGTGTTCGTAGTTGGGTCCGCGGCTCGGACGACGAGATCCGTAGCGGCTTGCTCGGCTACATCAGCGTCGAATTCGGCAACCTGATCTTGGACGGCATCGTGCTGCGCCGCACCGCCGATGGTCACTTCGCGTTGAGCTTCCCGGCTCGCACGGACCGCGCGGGCAAGCGGCACAGCTACATCAGGCCGATCGACGACGACGCGCGCCGGGAGATCGAGCGCGAGATTCTCTGGCAGCTCGGTGAGCGCGAGGACCTTGGGGTCGCAATCGAGAATTGGCAATGAACGATCCTCATGTCGCAACCGCCGAAGCGGCGCAGCCTGCCGGCGGCATGGACAGCCATGCGCCGGCGACGAAGCCAAGGCGAAAAGCTGCACTTCTCGACGGCGCGAATCCGGGCGCAACTCAGGCGCAGAACGCCCTGGATGTTCGTTCGGCAGTCCCCCTTCATCTGAAGCCAGTGTTGAACGGCTACTCAGAGGTTGCTGCGGTCGGCATCTGCTCGGAGCGATCGCTGCGGCGGCACATCGCGACGGGCCGCGTGAAGAGATCCATCATCCGCAACGGGAGAAACCTGCGCTTCGTGGTGGCGACGCTGATCGACGAACTTCGCCAGGTGGAGGAGTGAGCGCGAGTGGGCTCCGTCTACAAACACCGGAAGGGCAAGCCGAACGAGAGCAAGAGGTACTGCTACACCGTCAAGATCGCGGGCCGGTGGCACGAGTTCATCGGCTACAGCGACAAGGGCGCCACCGAGACCCGAATGGCGGACCACCAGCGGCGGGTGGAACGTGGCGAGGTCGGCCTCGTCGACCCATTCGAAGCGGGCAAGCGCGAAGCCCTGGCGAAGCTCGTCGACAAGTACATCGCGCGACCGGATGCCGCGGACCAGAACCCGCGCCACCTCGTCGGCGAACGGGAGCGACTACTCCTCGCCTTCCACGAGATGGGCGCGCGCACCTTCGCGGATCTCGACATCCCGAAGGCCGAGCTGTTCTTCACCAAGTTGCAGTTGGGTGAGGTGCGTCCGGGACGACCGACGCATGAAGGTGGGACACCGAAGCCACGCAAGCCGGCGAGTCCTGCAACGGTGCGGGGCTACAAGGTCACGTTGAAGTCGTTCGGTCGCTACTTGCAGCGACGCGGCACCTGGCCGAGCAACCCGTTCGACATGTTGAAGACG
>JAYUCN010000104.1:0-6171 GCA_043740335.1 Planctomycetota bacterium | reverse complement strand
CAGTCGCTGGCCGAGTTCTGGACCTGGGTCCGCCCCCCGGTCGACCACACACAGCATCGAGGTCGTGCCGTCATCCCGCACGATCGAATCCCCCGCCTTCATGCCTCGGATCTCCCCCACGACCTCCCCGAGCTGGGACGGGGTGCACCGTGCCACGATGCGCAAGCTGTACTGCGTGCTCTGTGTGACGAGTTCGTGCGGCGCGCCGTCGGCGCGCAAACGACCGCGGTGGATCACGAGGATGCGCGTGCTGACGTCCTGCACCTCGGTCAGGATGTGGCTCGAGAACAGGATCGTGTGCTCGGCGGCGAGGTCGCGCACGACCTGCTTGATGCGGCGGCGCTGGTTCGGGTCGAGCCCGGAGGTCGGTTCGTCGAGGATGAGGATGGGCGGGTTGGCGACCAGCGCGTCGGCGAGGCCCACGCGCTGGCGGTAGCCGCGCGACACGTGCCCGCAGAGCTTGCGCGCAACCTCGACGATGCCGGCCTTTTCCATCGCGCGGCCGACGGCGACCCTGCGTTCGCGTGCGGGCACGCCCTTCAAGGCGGCGCGATAGCGCAAGTATTCGATGACGCGCAGGTCCGGATAGATCGGCACGTTCTCGGGCAGGTAGCCGATCTGCCGGCGGGCTTGCAACGAGGCCGTGGCGACGTCGTGGCCAGCGATCGTCGCCGTGCCCTCAGTGGCCGGGTGGAACCCCGTCAGCACCCGGATGGTGGTGGTCTTGCCAGCCCCGTTGGGGCCGAGGAACCCGACGACCTCACCGCGCGACACGTCGAAGGAGATGCGATCGACGGCCACGGTCGGGCCGAAGCGCTTCGTCAGCTCGGAGACACGGATCATCAGCCAGGGCGAATAGCGCGCACCTGCGGCCCAAGTAACACCCACCGTGGTCCAGCGCGCTGCGGAAGGCTAGTCGACGACGCGCCAAAGGCCAGCATTCACGTTGCAGAACGTCGATGGGGCCGGCGACTCCGGCTGCCCGTCACTTCACTTCGAAGTCGGCGTCCTTGATGTCTTCGTCGCCGCCCGCGCCCTTGCCGTTGGCGACCGCACCGGCGCCGGCCGTAGCACCTGCACCCGCACTGGGGCCCGCGCCCGCCATGCCGGCGCTGGCTGCCTGCATCGCCTGCTCGAACGCGGCGATCGCCTGCTTGATGCGTTCGGCGTCGTCGCTCTCGGCCGCCTTCTTGAGCGCCGCGATCGACGTCTCGAGCTTGCCCTTCGTCGCGGCATCGAGCTTCTGACCCTGTTCCTTGAGCTGCTTCTCGGCCTGGTAGGCCATCGAATCCGCCTGGTTCTTGAGGTCGACGACTTCGCGGCGCTTCTTGTCCTCGGCCGCGTGGGCCTGTGCATCGCGCGCCATGTGCTCGACCTCGTCCTTGCTGAGGCCCGAGCCGACCTCGATCTTGACCTTCTGCTCCTTGCCGGTGCCCTTGTCCTTGGCGGTCACCGAGAGGATGCCGTTCGCGTCGATGTCGAACGTGACTTCGATCTGCGGTGTGCCGCGCGGAGCTGGCGGGATGCCGTCGAGCTTGAAGCGGCCAAGCGTGCGGTTGTTGGCTGCGAACTCACGCTCGCCCTGCAGCACGTGGATGTCGACGCCGGGCTGGCTGTCGGCCGCCGTCGAGAACACCTGCGAACGGCTGGTCGGGATCGTCGTGTTGCGCTCGATGAGCTTCGTCATGACGCCACCGAGCGTCTCGATGCCGAGCGACAGCGGCGTGACGTCGAGCAGCAACACGTCGCTGACTTCGCCGCCGAGCACGCCCCCCTGGATCGCCGCGCCGAGGCTCACGACCTCATCCGGATTCACCGAGCGGTTCGGCTCCTTGGCGAAGATCTCCTTCACCATCGCCTGCACGCGTGGAATGCGCGTGCTGCCGCCGACGAGGATGCACTCGTCGATGTCCGAGGGCTTCATCTTCGCGTCTTCGAGGCAGCGCAGCACGGGGCCGCGGCAGCGCTCGAACAGATGCTCGCAGAGCTTCTCGAACTGCGCGCGCGTGAGGTTCTCGGTCAGGTGCTTTGGCCCGGTCGCGTCCATCGTGATGAACGGCAGATTGATCGCGGTCTGCGCGGCCGAACTGAGTTCGACCTTCGCCTTCTCGGCGGCTTCCTTGAGCCGCTGCAGCGCCATCTGGTCCTTGCGCAGGTCGATCGCCGTCTGCTTCTTGAAGCTGGCACAGAGCCACTGGATGATGCACTCGTCGAAGTCGTCGCCGCCGAGGTGCGTGTCGCCGTTGGTCGCCTTGACTTCGAACACGCCTTCGCCGACGTCGAGCACGGAGATGTCGAAAGTGCCGCCGCCGAGGTCGTAGACGGCGATCTTCATATTCTTGCCCTTGGCCTTCTTGTCGAGGCCGAAGGCGAGCGCCGCTGCGGTCGGCTCGTTGATGATGCGCTCGACCTTGAGGCCGGCGATCTGGCCGGCATCCTTGGTGGCCTGGCGTTGGCTGTCGTTGAAGTAGGCTGGGACCGTGATGACGGCGCGGTCGACGGCCTCGCCGAGGTAGGCCTCGGCCGCTTCCTTGAGCGTGCGCAGGATCTGCGCCGAGATCTCGGGCGGCGTGAACTGCTTGCCGCCGACGTCGACCTTGACCAATTCCTCCGGGCCACCGACGACCTTGTAGGGCACCATCTTCTCTTCGTCGCCGACCTCGTTGTGGCGACGGCCCATGAAGCGTTTGATCGAGTAGATCGTGTTCGTCGGGTTCGTCACTGCCTGGCGCTTCGCCGGGGCACCGACCAAGCGTTCCCCGCTCGGTGTAAAGGCGACGACCGACGGCGTCGTACGCGCACCCTCCATGTTGGCGATGACCTTGGGCTCACCGCCCTCCATGACCGAGACGACCGAGTTGGTGGTTCCGAGGTCGATTCCGACGATCTTCGACATGGTGACTCCTGAGCGCTGGCGACCCCATGGGCGCCGAGGCAAGAAACAGCCCTGCAAAACACGATGCGCCGGACAACTGAGCCGGCGTCGTGCGCCGCCTAGTCAAATGTCGTGCCCACACACCGGAGGGCCCTTACACGTTGGAAAGAAGCCGCTTGAGAGCGAGCGAGGAAGGCCGCGACGCCAATCTGTCAGTTGTTCCAAGGACCTTCTATGCCACAGTGACAGAGCCGCATCAACTATCGAAGCTGCGCCAACCGGCCCCTTACCACGAAGGCAACCTGAAGCGCCGCGACACACCCCATGCCGAACACGAGCGCCCCATAGACTCCTTCGAGGTCGGCGCCGACCAAAACCGCGCGGCCCAGCAGCGCCGCCGTCACTGCAAAACCCAGGAGGTCGACCACGAGCGGGGCCACCATTCGCCCAGCCCCATGCACGGCGCCGATCGCGCCGAGCGCGACCGCCCCGAACACTTGCGCCCACGCCGCGATCCGAAAGTACAGCTGGGTTGACACCACCACTGCCGGCGGTGGCGTGGGCAGAAACCAACCGACGATCGTCGTCGACCCCTGCTGCATGCAGAGCACGAAAATCGTTCCCAGCAGGCCCGCTTGCACAGCAGCCCACAACCCGGCTGCGCGCGCCGGCCATTGCCAGCCCACCATGACGGCGCGACCGGCGTAAGCCGTCGCCGCGTTCGCGAAACCGAGTGCACCGAACAACACCAGCGTGTCGAGGCGGGTCGTGATACCGAGCGCGACGGTGGCGTTGTCGCCGAACTGCCGCTGCACCACGATCGTCAGCAGGAGCACGATGCCAGCGCGCAGACCGATTTGGAGGATCTGCGGCCAGGCATCCGAGAGCAACGGTCCGGCGACCGGCGTCCGCGCGGCAGGCACGCTGCGCAGCGACAACACGTGGCCCCGGCGGCGGAGCCAGGCGAAGGCCAACGCCGCCGCGACGGCGCGCGACGCCACCGTTGCGTAGGCCGCCCCCACCACGCCCACCGAGGGCACCCCGAGCGCCTCCCAGCCGAACAGCAGTACGAGGTCGAGTCCGAGGTTGCACAGGTTCGCCAGCAACAGCAGGCCGAGCGGCACCAGTGCCTCGCCGGCCGCACGCATCGCGGCCGTCGTCTGCATGAGCACGAACATGGGCACGCAACCGAGGTTGCTCACCACGAGGTAGTGCACGGCGGAGTCTCGCGCAGGCCCCACCAGTCCTGTCGCGTCCACCATGGGAACGGCGGGCAGGGCGGTGGCCAGGCCGACCGCGAGGCTGAGCCACAGCATGAACCACTGCGCCCGCACGTGCAGCTGCCGCGCCCCCATCCGGTCGGCGCTGCCCAGGCGACGCGACAGCTGCGCCAGCAGAGCCGTCGAGACACAGTTCCCGACGATCATCGGCAGGAAGTTCCACGTCGTCGCGACATGCGCGGCCCGGATCGCCTCACCGCCGAGCCGACCGACCAGGAGAAGATCGACAAGGTTGATCAACGCGTGGGATGCCAGTCCCAATGCCAGCGGCAAGCCGAGCCGAAGCACTGCGACACCAGGCGACCGCCTCAAGATCGGGTCCGTTCGGACCACCTCGTCCAGGGTCGTCGCGTTCATGCGCGTACCTGCTGTGGTCGACATGGTGCGCAGCCGATGGCGATCACCTGACGGACGAGGAACGAACACCGCCGCAGCGTAGCGGGTGGCGCTCCGCAATCGATCGGGTTACGGCCCCAGGATCGCGCGCGCGCGATCGAGGATCTTGGTCGGGCTGAACGGCTTCGTCATGTAGTCGTTCGCCCCCGCGGTCTTGCCCACCTCGCGGTCGCATTCCTGCCCCTTCGCGGTCAGCAGGATGATCTTGACACCCGCCAGGGTCGGATCCGCACGCACGAGCTCCGTGACCTGGAAGCCGTTCATCTTCGGCATCATCACGTCGAGGAACACGAGGTCCGGCTTGTGTGTACGGATCGCCACGAGCGCTTCCTCACCGTTGCGCGCCTCGAGCACCCGGTAGTTGTCCTTGCGCAGCACGAACGTCAGCGAGCGACAGATGAACGGTTCGTCGTCGACGACCAGGATGGTGTGCTGGGTCATCGCAGACCCCCATCGGCCGTACACCGGATCACGACGGCAGTCACGTCGTCGGTGACGACGAGGCCACCCCGGAACGCGTCGAGTTCGTGCACGATCCCGTCGACGATGCGCTGCGCCGACCGATCCGGCGCGAGTTGGGCGAACAGCGCAGCAAGGCGTTCATCGCCGAACATCTCGCCGTGCGCGTTCATCGCCTCGGTGATGCCGTCGGTGTAGAGCAGCATGCAGTCCCCTGCGGCCAGCTCGAGCCGTTGCGACGTGTAGTTCGGCTTCGGCAGGAACCCGAGGATGATGCTCTCGCTGGCGATGCGCTCGACGCGATCGGTCGCCGCCCGATAGACGAACAGGTCGTTGTGCCCAGCACTCACGTATTCGGCGGTGCGGCCACGATCGCTGAGCGCCACGCCGGCGGCCGTCAGGAACCGCTCGGTGCGGGTGAGGTCTTCGAACATCGTCGCCGCGAGGGCGTCGAAGACCGCGGTGGGTTCGCTGCGCACCGAGGCGAGTGTGCGCAGCATTGCCCTGGCACTGACCATCATCATGCCCGAAGCGAGGTTGTGTCCCGACACGTCGGCGACGACGACGAAGGTGCGGCCATCGACGAGGGGCACGTAGTCGAAGTAATCGCCGCCGACCGCGCCGCAGGCGTGGTACTGCGCGGCGATGTCGAAACCACGCAGCACGATGGGCCATGCGGGCAGGATCTGCCGCTGGATGGCCTGCGCCATGCTCAGTTCCTTGCCCATCTCCGCGGTCTTGCGCGCACCCAACACGGCGCCGAGCATGGCCGCGAAGGACTCCGCGACCTGCCCCTCTTCGTTGCCCAACTCCGCTTCCCGATCAGCTTGTTCCGGCCGGCCGTAGGTCGCCGTCTTGTCGATCAGGAGAAGGGCTCCCAGCAGGACGCGCTTGTCGCCGCCGCCGCAGGTCACTGGCACGCCCAGGATCTGGCGTTGGGCGAGGTACTCGGGCGACCCTGGCTCACCCAGCCGCGCATGGGCGGGAACCGAACGCAGCACGACCCCCTCCTCGACGGCGAGCACCTCGGCCAGCAGGCCCTCGGTCGCCGACACGATCGAATCCACGGCGGCCCGCTGGGTGCGGCGTCGTGCGGCGCCGTCGGCGTAGTGCACGACGATCTCGCAGCAGCCCTTGGCAGGCAGGTAACCGAGATAGACG
>JAYUCN010000103.1:0-2525 GCA_043740335.1 Planctomycetota bacterium | reverse complement strand
CACCCGGAGTTCAAGACGCGGCCGCTCCAGGCGCATCCGCTGTTCCGCGACTTCGTACACGCGGCGATCGAGTTCGAGGCGAAGCGGGGCAGGTAGCGGCGCAGCGGGCGCGCCCCGCCTCACCGCACGGCACCTGCCCCGCTTCGCCTCGAACTCGATCGCCGCGTGTACGAAGTCGCGGAACAGCGGATGCGCCTGGAGCGGCCGCGTCTTGAACTCCGGGTGGTACTGCACACCGACGAACCACGGGTGGTCCGGGAGCTCGATGATCTCGACCAGATCCAGCTTCGGGTTCACGCCCGCCATCACGAGCCCCGCCGTCTCGAGCTGGCGGCGATAGGCGTTGTTCAATTCGAAGCGATGGCGGTGCCGTTCGTCGATCTTCGTCGAGCCGTAGGCGCGATGGCTCTTGGTGCCTTCCTTGATCGTGCAGTCGAACGCCCCGAGCCGCATCGTGCCGCCCTTCTCGTTGGTCCGCTTCTGTTCCTCCATGAGCGCGATCACGGGGTTGGCGGCGTTGGCGTCGTACTCGGTCGTGGTCGCGTCGGTGATGCCGAGGTTGCTGCGCGCGAACTCGACCACCGCCGCCTGCATGCCGTAGCAGATGCCGAAGAACGGGATCTTGTGCTTGCGCGCGTAGCGGATGCTTGCGATCTTGCCTTCGAAGCCACGTTCGCCAAAACCGCCCGGCACGAGGATGCCGTCGACGCCCGCGAGCAACTGGTCGGGCCCGTCGTTGGCGACCTGTTCGGCCGAGACCTTGCGGACCTTGACCCGGCACGCGTTGGCGATGCCGGCGTGGCTCAGCGACTCGTAGATCGACTTGTAGGCGTCGTGCAGTTCGATGTACTTGCCGGAGACGGCGATCTCGATCGTGTGCTCGGGGTTCTTGACGATCTGCAGCAGACGCTGCCAGTCGGTGGTGTCGACTGCCTTGCGAGGCACGAGCTGCAGGTGGCTGAGGATGCGCTGGTCGAGGCCCGCCTCGATCAGCATGAGCGGCACTTCATAGATCGAGAACGCGACGTCGCGTTCTTCGATGACCGACTCGGGCCGCACGTTGCAGAACAGCGAGATCTTCTTCGCCATGTCGGGCTCCATGGCGATCTCGGTGCGGCAGATGAGCACGTGCGGCTGGATGCCGATCTCGCGCAGCTTGCCGACCGACTGCTGGGTGGGCTTGGTCTTCAGTTCGCCCGACGCGCGCAAGAACGGCAGCAGCGTCAGGTGGATGAACATGCAGTCGTTCGGTCCGTGTTCGAGGCCGAACTGACGGATCGCTTCGAGGAACGGCAGGCTCTCGATGTCGCCGACGGTGCCGCCGATCTCGGTGATGGCGACGTCGGGCGGTGCTTCACCGGGGCTCGGCGCGGCGCCCGCGCGGATCGCCATCTTGATCTCGTCGGTGATGTGCGGGATCACCTGCACGGTCTTGCCGAGGTAGTCGCCTCTGCGTTCCTTCTGGATCACCGACTTGTAGATCTTGCCGGTGGTGTAGTTGGAGTCCTTGTTGACGCGCACGTGTGTGAAGCGTTCGTAATGGCCGAGGTCGAGGTCGGCCTCGGTGCCGTCGTCGGTGACGTAGACCTCGCCGTGCTGGAACGGCGACATCGTGCCGGGGTCGACGTTGATGTAGGGGTCCATCTTTTGCATCGAGACCCGGAGCCCGTTGCGTTCGAGGATCCAGCCGATCGATGCCGACGTGAGGCCCTTGCCGAGGGACGACACGACGCCGCCGGTCACGAAGATGTACTTGGTCATCGGTGGGTTCTCGTGGTTGCCAGTCGCTGCAGGAAGGCGTCGTAGTCGCCGCGGGTTTCGATGCCCCAGGGATCGCCCTCGGCGTCCAGCACGTGCATCGGGATGTCGTTCTCGAGGAAGCGCAGTTGCTCGAGGCTCTCGGCCTCGGCCAGGCCGCTGCTCGGCAGGCCAGGAATGCGCAGCAGGGTGTCGCGCTGAAAGCCGTAGACGCCGATGTGGCGCAGCACGGGGCCGTAGCGCTGCGCCTCGGGCCCTGCCTGCAGGTGCGGGATCGCGGCGCGGCTGAAGTAGAGCGCCTTGCCGTTGCGACCGCGCACGACCTTGACGACGTTCGGATTGCCGAGGGCAACCGGATCGCGCAGTGGCACACACAGCGTGTTGCAGACGGCGGTGCCTTCGAGCAACTGGTCGACGATCGCTTCGAGATCGCGCGGGTGTACCTCGGGCCAGTCGCCCTGGATGTCGAGCACGGTGCTTGACGGGATCGCGGCGGCGGCTTCGGCGCAGCGTTCGCTGCCCGTGCGGCAGGTCGGGCTCGTGCGCACGACCACGTAGCCGTGGCGTCTGGCGGCGGCTTCGACGATGTCGTCGTCGGTCGCCACGCAGACCTGGTCGATGTTGCGCGCCAGCCGGGCCTGGTCGCACGTGTGCAGGAACAGCTCCTTGCCGCTCTCGCGCAGGAGCGCCTTGCCGGGCAGGCGCTGGCTGCCGGTTCGCACGGGGATGATCGCGAGCGCCGCGAGTTGCTGCGGGCGGCTCATTGC
>JAYUCN010000102.1:0-2525 GCA_043740335.1 Planctomycetota bacterium | reverse complement strand
CCTCGTTGCCTCGCTCGGGCTCGGCCCGCGCGTCGAACTGCTCGGACACATGCCGCCGCTGCGGCTGCAGGAACGGCTCGCGACCATGACCGCCGTGCTGTTGCCCAGTCTCTGGTACGAGACGTTCGGCCTCACGGCCATCGAAGCCTTCGCCGCGGGGCGGCCCGTGGTCGCCAGCGCACTCGGCGCAATGCGGGAGGTGGTCGACGAACACAGCGGGCTCCGCGTGCCACCCGGCGAGGTCGCCGCCTGGGCCCAGGCCCTCGACACGCTGGCCGCCGATCCGGCCCTGGTGACACGTCTGGGCCACGGTGCCCGGCAACGCTACGAACGCCACTTCACGCCCGCGCGCGACGCCGAACGTCTGCTCGCGATCTATGCGGGCCTCGGCCGCGCGCGCGCCGCCCCGCCGGCCCTCACCATTCCCTGATACCATCCCCCGATTGCCCGAGGTTCTCACCATGCTTCGCACCGCCCTCTGCCTCCTCGTCCCCGCGTTCGCGGCCACCGCCCAGGTCATCGTGCCGCTGTCGCCGTTGGACACCTTCCACCGCACGGCGTCGGATCCGTTCGCCGTCGACAGCTTCGCCATTCCCATGCTGGCGAACGGCGTGCAGCCCGGCGACTGGTTGCGCCTGCGCCTGGTCGGTGACTGGGATGCCGGCGGCAGCGGCGACCTCGTGCGGGAAATGGTCGGCGTGTTCGCAGGCGGTGGCACGCTGCTCGCCTCGACGCTCCAGCTTCGTGTCACGGCGCCGGCCATCGCCGGCACTGCGTACGTGCCCACCTCCGGCACCGCCGTCGGCAATCTGCCCATGGACATCCAGGCTGACTTCTGGATCGCACGCCAAGGCGCCTCGGACGAAGTCACGGTGCGCGTGCCGGCCGGGGCCACGTACCTCTACCTCGCCGTTCCCGACAGCTTCTACAGCGACAACAGCGATCCCGACGGCGACCTCGGCGTCGAGATCACGCTCGTGCCGCCGCCACCCTACCCCGGCACCGGCGGTGAGGACCTCATCCTCGGCAGTGGCGTCAGCGGCCCCCTCAACCTGAACCCGATCAAGACCGCCGTCAGTGGCAACGTCGTCACCGCGGCCGTGCTGAGCCCGCTCGATCTGCTGCCCGGCACCGCCATCGTCCTGATCGTCGCCGACGTACTGCCGACGGCCACGCCGCCGATCGGCCCGCTGCCCGGCACGTGGTTCAGTGCGAGTGTCGTGATCGCCCTCGTCGGCGTGCTGCAGCCATTGAGCCCGAGCAACATCCTGTCGGTCCCGATCCCGCCGGGCTTCGCCGGCAGCAGCCTGTGGCTCCAGGGTGGTGCGCTGTGGGCCTATGCGCGCAACGGCCTGTTCCTCACCAGCGAGGCGCACCAGATCATCCTGCAGTAGCGCGCGATCAGCTGCGACCGCCACAGAGGAACGCAAACGTGCGCGGCAACCACCGCCGTACGCAGTAGCCGAGGCCCAGCATGAGTACCACGGTGGTGCCGAGGCACGCCACGCATTGGATCGCATGCTGCAGGTCGCCGGGGCCGAGCACGGGGATCAGTGGCTTCCGCACCATCGTCATGAGCGGTTCGTGCGCCACGAAGACGAAGAACGACAGGCCGCTGATCGCGAGCCAGAACGGCCGTTCGAGCCAGCGCAACCAGCGGTCGTAGGCGCCCCAGAGGGCCGGCACGCCGACCAGGTGCACGGTCTTCCACCAGAACACGTCGACGCCGTGTTCCCAGTGCGCGGCGAGGCCGTAGGCGCGCACGATCGCGAACCCGACCGTCACCAACGTCAACGGCACGACGAGATCTGATGCCACGCGCGTCGGCAACCCGCGCACCGCATACAAGCCGCCGATCGCGAAGAACAGATAGCAGTCGCTCGTCAGCAAGCGGATGCCGGGCACGGGGCTCGGCACGTGCACGTCGAAGTAGTAGAGCACCAGGAGCACGAGCGGCACCCAGACGCCGAACCGGCGCAGCGTCCACTGCAGCAACGGACCCAGGAGAACAAGCAGGTAGAGGTCGCGCAGGAACCAGAGCTGGTACGGGATCGGATCGACGAGCCACAGCAGCAGCAGCTCGCCAGGCGAGCGATCGACGACGCGGCGCGTCGTGTTCGCGAACCAACCCGCGGTCCACGGCACGGTCTGCAGCACCCAGTAGATGAGGAAGCCGATGACCGACCACACGAGGTACGGCACGAGCAGCGACCGTGAGCGCGCCGCGAACTTGCGCTGCCACGTGGCCGCGCTGCCGTCGTGGCCATGCAGGAGCAGGTAGCCCGCGATCGTGAAGAACATCATCACGAGTACGCGCGGCAGCGAGTCGGTGAACAGGAACTCCCCCCACGCATAGCCGAACGAACGCTGGCTCGGTGCCGAGGGGTCGCGGTAGGACGGCGAGTGGCCGACCACGACCATGAGGATGCCCACCATCGACAGCGCGCGCAGCTTCACGCTCGTCAGAGCATCGATCGGTGCCGGCCGCGTCGCGGGTTCAGCTGGTGCAGCGCCGACAAGACGGA
>JAYUCN010000101.1:0-6175 GCA_043740335.1 Planctomycetota bacterium | reverse complement strand
CCTCGTCGAGATCATGGTCGTCATCGTGATCATCGGGCTGCTCGCCACCATGGTTGCAAAGAACGTCATGAGTGCCAGCGATGAAGCGCGCGAGACGAAGGCCAAGGCCGACGTGAAAGCGATCGCCGATGCCGTGGGGTGGTACCGCTCCAAGAGCGGCAAGATGCCGGACTCGCTCGAGGTGCTCGCCACCAAGGACGAGAAGGGAGTCAGCTACATCAACGAGCTCCCGCGCGATCCCTGGGACCACGACTACATCCTGCGCGAAGGCGACACGCCGCGCGACTTCGAGGTGATCAGCGTGGGCCCGGACGGCAACGAGAACACCGAGGACGACATCTCGAGCAAGCAGAAGAAGGACCGATGAGGGGCGTGCCGCGGTGAACCACGCACCTGACGATCCGGACAATCCGGCTTGCCGACCGAGCGGCTTCACGCTCATGGAACTGCTCGTCGTGTGCACCCTGATCTCGCTCGTGTTCGCGATCATCGTACCCAATCTCGGCGCCTTCATTCCCGAGGCGCGGCTCGAAGGCAGCGGCAAGCGCATCCTGCGCGAACTCGACATGGTGCGCTCGGAAGCGCGCATCCAGGGCAAGCGGTTGTCGATGGAGTTCGACCTCCAGCACGCGCAGTGGCGCGTCGTCCTGCCGCCCGAGCAGAAGCTCACGCGCGACCAGGATGTATGGACGCTCGACGAGCGACCGGAGCGATGGGTGGAACTCGAGAAGGACGTCGTGTTCGTCGGCGCTGGCGACGCCAAGGCCGGCCTCGCCAAGCACGGTCTCTACCGACTCACCTTCGACGAATACGGTTTCACGGGCGACCAGCTCGTCGTGCTGAAGCTCGCGAGCGATCCGACCATGGTCTGGTCGATGTCGATCCACGGGCTGACGGGACGCATCACCGTCGAGAAGTCGGAGAAGGGCGAGATCGTCGAGCTGGCGCCCGTCAACGAAGGAGCCTTCTGATGCAGCCGCGCCGCGAATCGGGCTTCACGCTCATCGAAGCGCTGGTCGCCATGATGATCGTCGCCATGGTCGTCATCGAGTACATCGGCATCCGCACGAGCGCCCTCGTCGACGCGACCCAGGCGCGCAACTGGCGCCTCGCCCGCGAGCTCGCCGAAGAGAAGCTGTCCGAACTGCAGGCCGGCGCCCGCGAGACACCACCCGAGTCCGGGACCACGGTGCCGTTCGAGAAGTACATCGGCTTCTCGTACAAGATCGTCATCGGCGAGTCGCAGGTGGCCGAGGTCGAGTCGGAGGTCGCGACCAGCGCCGTCGGCGAGAACACGGTCGCCAGCGAGCGCCTCGAGTGGCAGCGCGGCCGCGAGAACTACCGCCATGCCAGCGAACAGGGCCTCAGTGCCGCGGACTACAAGGACAAGCAGCTCGAAGCCGACTACCAGCGCCGGCTCGCGGAGAAGGCGCCCAGCGCCACCGAGTTCGAAGAGGTCGCCGTCGTCGTCTACTTCCCGAAGTTGAATGCCAACTACGAGAACGAGAAGGACTCCTTGCTCATCAAGGCGCGGCTGTCGACGCTGGCGTTATCGGGCCTGACCCCGAAGCAGGCCGAGACCATCGCCACGGCGAAGGGACCGGCGGCCAGTGCCGCCGGCGGAACATCCGGCGGTACTCCGACCGGCACAGGAGGCAAGTGATGACGAAGCAACCACGACCCCATCGCCGCCAGGCCGGCTTCACTCTCATCGAAGTGCTGCTGGCCATCGCCATCACGGCAACCGTCATGGTAACCGTCGGCTCGACGTTCCACGTGCTGCTCAATGCGCGCGATGTCGTCGACGACCTCACGGAATCGACGGAGGCCGGCCCGCGCATCCTCAATCTCATCGAGCGCGACCTGCTCGGCTTGTGGACCTACAACGTGCACGGCAATGCCGTCTTCCGCGGCCGCAACATGGATGTGAACGGCCGCGACGCGGACCGCATGGACTTCCTGACCACGACCGATGCGGTCGGCTTCGTGCTCGATCTGCAGGACGTGCCACGCAAGCCGACCCTCTGCGAGGTCGGCTACTGGTTCAAGCCCAACCCGCGCTATCGCGACGTGTTCGAGATGTGGCGCCGCGAGGATCCCATGGTCGACCAGGACCTCACCACGCAGGGTTCGTTCCAGCTCGTGCACGACCGCGTCAAGAGTTTCAAGGTGACCTACTTCGACACGCTTGGCTACGAGGCCGAGGAAAAGCTCGAGTGGGACAGCAGCATCGAGGACAAGCTGCCGCAGCGCATCAAGATCGAGTTCACGATCGAACGGCGGCGCGGCAACCGCAACGTCGTCAGCGACGTCGAGATCGACGACTTCGAAGGTGCCGAGAAGACCTACGTGCGCCACATCGTCTTCGGCCATCGCCTCGACAACATCCTGCAGGCCGGCACCGCGCGCGTGCCCGTGCTGCCGCCCGAACCCGTCGAAGAGAGCAGCGGTCCCGAGGGCCCTGCCGGTCCTGGTGGCGGCCCGGCTGGCGGTGGTCCGACCAACGCGGAGGCCGCACTCGCGTCTGGCCGTGCGACCACGAGGACGGTCGGCGAGGGCAAGTCCGGCCGCGGCGGCGGTGGCGAAGCGGGCGGCGGCAAAGCGCGCGGCGGGCGACCAGGTCAGACGCCAGGCGGTCCCGGCACGCCGCCCGGCTCCCCACCGCAGGACCCCAATGGCCTGCCGCCGGGCTTCAACCTGGGCGAACTCCTGCGCGGCGGCAACCCCGGCGGCAGTCCCGGCGGCCTGTTCGGCGGCGGTCACTGAGAATCGCCTGGGCCTGAGCCAGGCTCACCAGACCGGCTTGCCGAGTACGGCACGCCCACCGAAGAAGGGTTGCAGCGCTGGCGGCAGACGCACGGTGCCATCCTTCTGCTGATGGTTCTCGAGCAGCGGGATCAGCACGCGCGGGCTCGCGACCACCGTGTTGTTCAGCGTGTGGCAGAACATCGGCTTGCCGCCGTCAGCCGGCCGGTAGCGCAGATCGAGCCGGCGCGCCTGGTAGTCGTAGAAGCGTGACGCCGAGTGGGTCTCGCCGTAGTTCTTGCGCGACGGCATCCACGTCTCGATGTCGTACTTCATCGCCTGCGGCACACCGAGATCCCCACCGCAGACGGCGACGACGCGGTACGGCAGCTCGAACGCAACCAGCAGATCCTCGGCGTTCCTGACGATGTCCTGATGATGCTGCAGGGAGCGCGCCTTGACGGCGACGTCGACGACGACCTGCTCGACCTTGTGGAACTGGTGCACTCGATAGAGTCCGCGTGTGTCCTTGCCGTACGTGCCCGCCTCGCGCCGGAAGCACGCCGAACGCGCAACGTACTTCTTAGGTAGTTGGTCCTCGGCGAGCATCTCGCCGCCATGCAGCGACGTCACCGGCACTTCGCTCGTGCCGATGAGGTTGAGACCGTCCTTCTCGCAGCGGTAGGTCTGCTCCTCGCCACCGGGGAAGAACCCCGTGCCAAACATCGCCTCGTCGCGCACGAGCAGCGGCGGATCAACGGCCACGAAGCCGCGCTGCACCATGAGGTCGACCGCGAAGCGCAGCACGGCGTCGTGCAGCAGCGCCAGCTCGCCGAACAGGATGTAGTTGCGCGAACCGGCCATGGCCGCCGCGCGCGTGAAGTCGACCCAGCCCTGCGCCTCGCCGATCTCGTAGTGCGGCCGCGGTTCGAACTCGAACTCGCGCACGCTGCCGTGACGCTTGACCTCGACGTTCTCGGTGTCGTCCTTGCCTTCGGGCACCTCGGCATCGGGCACGTTGGGCACGAGTGCGAGCTGGACGGCGAGGTCGGCGCGCAGTTGCTTCTCCTTCTCTTCGAAGCCCGCGAGCTCGGCCTTCGCTTCCCTCTGCTTCTGGAGGAACGGCTCGCGCTCGGCGGCACTGAGCTTGCCCAACGCCTTGCCGGAGTTCTTCTGTTCGCCGCGCATGGCGTCGAGTTTGGGAGTGAGCGCGCGCAGTTCGGCGTCGATCGCGAGCGCCCGATCGACTGCGGCGGCGCGGTCGGGCAGTCGCTTCTTCATGGCCCCCGCCCGCACAGCTTCGGGGTTCTCACGCAGCATCTTGAGGTCCAACATTTCGCCGCGGAGTCTACCGACCGGAACTCATGAAGACATCCGGCGAGCCGGGTCCAACCCCGTGCGTCACTGCCAGCTTCACTGCCAGGCAGACTTCATCTCCCCGAACAACGCGTGCTTCTTGACGACGAGGCCCATCTTCATGCCGTCGGCCGGCATCGGGACCTTCAGCACCATCTCGCCATCGCGATAGCCATCGGGCATCGGGAAGCAGGCCGTGAGCAGGCCGAGGCTGTTGTGCTTGGCCGCCGCCTTGTTCAGCAGTTCGGGGTCGGTGAAGCGCAGGAACTTGCCGACCACCTTGGCGCCCTTGCCGTCGTCGCTCTTGGCGGCGAGCACTTCGGGCGCGAGCGACATGCCCTGCAGCTCGGTGAACAGGCAGCCCGACGCTTCGCGCACGAAGATCTTGAGCGCATCGACAGTGGCATTCTGGTCGCCGCGCCGCGCGAACTGCAGCGAGAACGGCGCCCCCATCTTGAGCTCGAACACCTTGCCCGCTTCGACCGCGAAACTCGGCGAGCTGCCCTTGTAGAGCGTCGCCGTCTGCGTGCGTGCCCCCTTGCCGTTCAGGATGCGACCGTAGATGACCGCGTACTTGCCGGCCGGGATCTCGACTTCCTTGCCACCGGCCAGGTCGAAGAACGCCGTCTTGTAGTCGCCCTCGCCCTGCACGACGAGCTGCACGGGTGCCGTCGGTTTCGGTCCGTTCCAGACGAGCTTCACCTTGCCCGTCTTCATGTACTCGGGGTTGAGCGGGCGCAGACCGACCTCGTCGCCGTTGCCCTTCTTCATGTAGAACCAGCCCGCCGTGAGGTGCACGAACTCGGAGTAGGGCAGGCGCGGCCCCTTGCCGAGGCGCATCGAATCGAGCAGTGGCACGATCGTGCCGGTCGTGTTGTCGCCGTCATGTTCCCCGAGCGAGTGCACGCGCAGGGGCGGCTCGTACGGATCGGCGTCGCCGGGGTTGCCGTTCGCATTGTCGTCGTAGAGCACGAGCGTGTCGGCGCCGATCGTGGTCTTCCAGCTCGCGGCACTGCGGAAGTAGACGTTGCCGACTTCGGTCGACGGCTGGAGGTTGCACTCGGCTTCGCCGACCATCTCACGATCCGAGCCCGTCCAGAAGAACATCGAGTAGGGCAGCTTCCGGTCGGCGTCGAGCCAGAACGTGCTGGGCTTGCCCTTGCTGCTGGCGTCGATCTCGACGGTCTTCTTCGAGTCCTGGGGATCGACGAGCGAGATGCCGAACTTCGCGGCGCCGAGCCGCACCATGTACATCTCGCGGCGCCGGAACCAGTCGAACTTCCGGCTGCTGCCCTCCTTGCCCGTCGAGGCGAGCCACCAGAACGCCGGCACGGGACCACCCTTGGGCCCGAAGTCCAGGTCGCCATCCCATGTCGCCAGCGCTTCGTACTTGAGCAAGATCTTCTCTTCCTTGGCGCCCGGCATGATCAGGGAATCGATGCCCTTGCTGTTCGGGTCGTAGCCCTCGGCCTTGCGCTTCTCGCCCTTCTTGGCGTCCGCTTCGATGGCCAGTTTCTCAGCCTTCACGAACTCGCTGCCGCGCGTGTAGTGCTCGTCGAACGTGAATCCCCATGCCTTGCGCGCTTCGACGAACTGTTCGAGCGCGAACACCGCTTCGCGACGCTCCTCGAGGGTCTTGTCCGGCATCTTGCTGCCGACGACGCTCGCGAAGTTCCATAGTTCGGCGACCTCGATGCTGTGGCCGATGCTCTCGGCATTGCGCGCCAATTCGATGAACTGCTGCACGACCTTCTGGTACTCGACCTTGACGAGTTCCTTCGACACCGTGCTCTCATAGAAGGTCCAGAGCTTCGATGACGAGGAGCGCCCCTTCATCAGCGTGTCGAGTACCTGGTTCGTCGCCCCTTCGAGCCAGCGATCCAGCTTCTCCATGGTCTCGCCGTTGTCGAAGCAACGCTTCCATGAGGCGCGCAGCATGTCGCACTTGGCCGCGGCCTCGGTCTTGCCGCTCCGCTTGTCCCAGTAGAGCCCCTCGTAGTAGTTCAGCGCGTGGTACGCCCCACGCTTCATGGCCTTGTCCATGAGCTTCTCGTCACCAAGTTCCAGTCCCTTG
>JAYUCN010000100.1:0-2528 GCA_043740335.1 Planctomycetota bacterium | reverse complement strand
TCGCGCACCCCGAGCCGCGGTCCACGGCCACACGCTGCGCCTGCTGATCACGGACACGGTGTTCGAGGTCGAACTGCTGGCATCCAGGCACCGACTGTTCGTGGTCCCCGAGCACAAGAGCTACGTCGACCCCGAGGCAGAAGGCCAGAGGAACCGTTCGAGGGCACCGGGGCGCGATACGGCGGACTCGGGGCTCGGCAACTTGCCCGTTGCGGGAGGGGACAGGATGCCGGCCGCGATCAGATCGGCCATGCGCTGTTCGAGCGCTTCGTCGCCGTCGATTGGCACGACCCTCGCCACCTCGCGGCCCCGATCCGTGATCGTGATCCGCTTCCCCTTGCGCACGACGCGGAGGATCTCGCTGAGTCTGGCTCTGGCCTCGTAGACGAGTAGACGAGCTTCATGGCACCATCGACACGATGGTCTGACTGTCAAGTCCTCGACCGGAGACCCTCGCCGACGTCTTCGCCACCTGAGTCAGTACGCTTGCGCGCCCGCCCCTCACCCGCGCCGCCCCTTCGAGTTCGTGGTCTGCAGTGTCCTTGCAGGCACTGACTGGAGACTGGCCCCCCGTTTCCCCTAGAGTGCGGGCTCGTCGTCGAGAACGCATGCAAGCAACCTCCCAGATCTGCGTCGTGGGCCTGGCCGTCATGGGCCAGAACCTCGCTCTGAACATCGCCCGCAACGGTTTCCCGATCACGGTCTACAACCGTTCGTTCGACAAGACCGAAGCCACCCTTGCCCGCTGCGGGCCTGGCTACAAGATGATCGGCGCGCGCACGCCCCAGGAGGCCGCGGCATCGCTCGTGCGCCCGCGCAAGGTCTTGCTGCTCGTGAAGGCCGGCCAGCCCGTCGACGACACGATCGCTTTGTTCCTGCCGGTGCTGCAACCGGGCGACATGATCATCGACACCGGCAACTCGCACCCCGATGACACCGAACGGCGGGCGCGGGAGCTGGCAGCCAAGGGCTTCCGCTTCGTCGGCATGGGCGTGTCCGGCGGCGAGGAGGGCGCCCTCAACGGGCCGAGCCTCATGCCCGGCGGCGACCGCAGCTCCTACGACGAGCTGTCACCCATCCTGAAGAAGATCGCGGCGCAGGTCGACGACGGCCCGTGCGTCACGCACATCGGCACCGGGTCGGCCGGGCACTTCGTCAAGATGGTGCACAACGGCATCGAGTACGGCGACATGCAGCTCATCGCCGAGTGCTTCGACCTCATGCAGAACGTGCTCGGCATGGCGCACGAGCAGATGGCGGCGGCGTTCACGCAGTGGAACAAGGGCTTCCTCGAGTCCTTCCTCGTCGAGATCACGGCCCGCATCCTGCGCGCGACCGACGCCGCGACCAAGCGGCCGATGGTCGACGTCATCCTCGACAAGGCCGGCCAGAAGGGCACCGGCAAGTGGACGAGCGAGATGGCGCTGCGCTACGGCGTGCCCGTGCCGACCATGCACGCCGCCGTCGAAGCGCGCTGCCTCTCCGCCATGAAAGACCAACGGCTCGCCGCCAGCAAGGTGCTGCGTGGCCCGAGCCCGGCGAAGGCAGGCGCCAACCTCGTCGACGCCGTGCGCGACGCGCTCTACTGCAGCAAGATCTGCTCCTATGCGCAGGGGCTCGACCTGCTCGCGACCGCCGACGCCGACAAGAAGTGGGGCCTCGACTTCGGCGAGATCGCACGCATCTGGAAGGGCGGATGCATCATCCGCGCACGCTTCCTGCGCAGCATCCAGGCCGCCTTCGGCAAGCAGAAGAAACTCGGCAACCTGCTGCTCGACCCCGAACTCGGCGGCTTCCTGCAGCAGAACCAGGCCGCGTGGCGCAAAGTGGTCGCGCTGGCGGCCGAACACGGCGTACCGACGCTGGCCATGGGCGGCAGCCTCAGCTACTTCGATTCGTTCCGCCGCGCCACGCTGCCGCAGAACCTCACCCAGGCGCAGCGCGACCTGTTCGGTGCGCACACGTTCGAACGCACAGACCAGCCGGCAGGCAAGATGTTCCACCACGAGTGGCCGTAGGCGTCACTGCTTCTTCGGTGCTGGCGGCGCCGACGGTGGCGGCGGTGGCGGGGCCAGTTGCTTCAGTGCCTCGCCGATGGCGGTCTGCGCCACCGCGATGATCTGTTCGAAACGTCGCGCCAGCTCGAGCCCCTGCTGCAGGGCAACGAGCTTGGGCCGCAGCTCGGCCTCCTTCTGATCCGCGGCGCGCGTCGCCGCCTCGACCTCGGTCTGCAGGGTGGCGATCCGCTGCTGTGCGGCCGCGCGCAGGCGTTCCTGCTCGCGCACGGTGTCCTCGAGGGCGCGCAGCGGCTGCACCTCCTGCTCGATAGCCAGCGCGCGCTCCTTGGCCATGACGAGGTCCTTCTCGGCCGTGTGCAACAGGGTGACCTGGTAGTGCAGTTCGGCGAGCACGGCGCGCAACTCGGCACTGCGACGCACCGAGTCGGCCTTGGCGGCGTCGATGGTCGCCGCCGTGGCGTCGTTGGTCTCCTGCCACAGGACCAGATCGCGCTGCTGCTGCTCGCGTTC
>JAYUCN010000099.1:0-6187 GCA_043740335.1 Planctomycetota bacterium | reverse complement strand
GTCATCGTGCCGCGCGAGGAGATGCTCGGCATCGACTTCACGGGCGGTGCAAATCTACAGATGGTGCTCGTCGAGGGGACCACGGCCGACGACGTGCGCGGCAAGCTGGAGAGCGACACGCGGTTCAACACGGAGTTTCCGAACGCGACCGTGAACACGGTCGGGGACCAGGATGCCGCCGGCAAGGGTACCCAGTTCAACGTGCGCCTGAAGCTGCGGGACCGTCAGCGCGACCAGATCGAGGCGGGCCGCAAGGCCTGGCGCGAACATCGGCAGGCTGCCGAGAAGGCCGGGGAAGCCCCGCCCCCCGTGTACGAGCCCCCCTACGTCGTCGAATTGCGCCGCATCTTCGGCGAACAGCTGGTGAAGCCCGCCTTCAGCGACGCCATCACGGCGCCCGATGCCGGCGGCCAGACCCACATGCAGTTCGCGCAGATCGACCTGCACTTCCGGCAACCGGTCGTGATCGAGCAAGCCAGGAAGGCCTTGGCGACCGGACTGCAGCGCAACCTCGTGACGCCGCTTGGCGACGAGCAAGCGACCGAGGCCAGAGACGTGCGCGTCGAATGGACAACCCAATCCAGCACCAAGACGCACGATCTCTTCGGCATCGTGCAGCAGGCGCTCACGGGTATGAAGGACAAGGACGGCAAGCCCATCGGCTTGTCCGATCCGTTCCCCGAGGCGCAGGAGATCCAGGGCCGCCTCGTCAACGACCTGCGCAACGCCGCCATCGGCGCCCTCGTGCTCGCGTGGGGTCTCATCGTGCTCTACCTGCGGGTCCGCTTCCACGAGTACAAGTACGGCGTGGCCGCCGTCGTGGCGCTCATCCACGACGTGCTCGTGGCCTTCGTCGCCGTCGTGGTCTGCAACCACCTTGGCTTCGTCAACGCCGAGATCGACCTCGCCATGATCGCGTGCTTCCTGACCATCATCGGCTACTCGGTCAACGACACGATCGTCATCTTCGACCGCATCCGCGAGAACGTGAACGACAACACGCGGCTGGGTGTGAACGAGTCGTTCCGCATCCTCATCAACCGGGCCCTCAACCAGACGATGTCGCGAACGCTGCTCACCTCGGGGCTCACGCTGCTGGTCGTGCTCGCCCAGTTCTTCGTCAACTGGGGCAGCGCGTCGGCGCTCGAGTCCTTCGCGTTCGCGATGATCATCGGCATGGTGTCGGGCGTCTACTCGACGGTCTACATCGCGGCTCCGATCCTCATCTGGATGCACAAGGACGAACCCTTGCGGCCCGGCCACGCGGTACCCGCGGTGACGGGCCAGCAGGCGCAGTAGGCGGCCCGCGCCGGTCGCATGCACGCCCCCCACGCGATTCCGCAGTTTCCGCGCCGGCTGCTGCCGTTCGACCTGCGCACGACTCCACTGCTGCGCACCGACGTCCTCGTGATCGGTTCCGGCATCGCCGGCGCGGGGGCGGCGCTGCACGCCGCCGATGCCGGCGCCGAAGTGCTGCTGCTGACCAAGGACGAGCTCACCGACACCAACACCGCCTGGGCCCAGGGTGGCATCGCCGTCGTGAAACTGCCCGAGGACAGCGTCGACGCCCACGTGGCGGACACCCTGCGGGTCGGGGCCGGCATCGCCACCCCGGCCGTCGTGCGCGAGGTCGTCAACGCGGCGGCGGCAGCCGTCGACTGGCTCCAGGGGCTCGGGGCCAGGTTCGATCGCCATCGGGGCGAGCCGAACGGGGAGCTCGAACTGTCGCGCGAGGGCGGCCACAGCCACGCTCGCGTCGTGCACAGCAACGGCGACGCCACCGGACGCGAAGTCCAGCGCGCGCTGGCCGCGGCCCTCCTGGCGCACCCGCGCATCACCGTCCGTCCCCACGTCTTCGTGCGCGATCTCGTGCTGGCCGACGGCCGCTGCGTCGGCGCCATCGGCCTGCAAGGCGGCATGGAGGTCGCGGTCGAAGCGGGTGCCGTCGTGGTCGCGACGGGCGGCTCGGGCCAGATCTACCGCGAGACCACCAACCCCACCGGTGCGTCCGGCGACGGCCACGCGCTCTGCTTCCGCGCCGGCGCCCGCATGGCCGACTGCGAGTTCGTGCAGTTCCATCCGACCACGCTCTACATCGCCGGTGCCTCGCGCTTCCTCATCAGCGAGGTCGTGCGCGGGGCCGGCGCCGTGCTGCGCGATCGCAACGGCGATCGCTTCATGGATGCCGTCCATCCGATGGCCGAACTGGCCCCGCGCGACGTCGTCAGCCGCGCCATCCTCGACCGCATGGTCGCGACCAACGACACCCACGTCTACCTCGACCTCAGCACGGTCAAAGGCGACCCGCGCGCGCTGTTCCCGTCGATCGCGCGCATCTGCTCGACGTTCGACCTCGACCTCGCCAAGGATCCGATCCCGGTCCGCCCCGGCGCCCACTACTTCGTCGGCGGTGCCGCTACCGACCTGCAGGGCCGCACCAACGTGCCCGGCCTGTTCGCCGTCGGCGAAGCAGCGGCGTCGGGACTGCACGGCGCCAATCGCCTCGCCTCGAACTCCCTGCTCGAAGGCGCGGTCATCGGGCGCGCGGCCGGCCAGGCTGCCGCTGCCACCGCGCGCGAACGCCACCCGGGTCTGCCGCGCGCCGGCGACGGCCCGAAGATCGCAGCCGACCCGCCGCGCCTCCTGCACGACGATCTGCTCTACTCGCTGAAGAGCCTCATGTGGCGTCAGGTCGGGCTGCGCCGCGACGCCAGTGGTCTGCTCGATGCTCGCGCCCGCATCGCCTTCTGGCACCACTACCTCGTGCGCGCACCACTGCAGGGTCGTCGCGCCTGCGAACTCGCGAACATGCTGACCGTGGCGGCGCTCGTCGCCGAATCCTCACTGCTGCGCGCGGAGTCGCGCGGCACCCACTTCCGCAGCGACTTTCCGACCCGCGACGATGCCGGCTTCTGCCGGCGCATCTTCCTCGAATGCACGGTGGATGGTGCCATCCGCACCGTGCTGGGCACGAACGCGGCACCGACTGATTCCGCATTGGCCGACCCTTCCCTGGCCAACCCTTCCCTGGCCGACGTTGCACCAACCGGCAGTGGCCCCGCCGAGCGACTACCCGCGTGAGAAACGAACCGAACGCCCGCACCCACCAGGGGCATGCCACCGAGGCGATCCTGTTCGGCATCGTGCCGATGGGGGATCCTCGCACCGCCGCCGAAGCCTTGCACGAACTGCAGCTGCTCGCGGACACCGCCAACTTCGTCGCCGCCGGCTGCATCGTGCAGCATCGCCGCCACCCCGACCCACACAGCTACCTCGGCAGCGGCAAGCTCGAGGAACTCGTCGAGGTCACGAAGCTCGCCCACAGCGGTGCCGTCATCTGCGACGACTCGCTCACCCCCAACCAGGGCAAGGCGATCGAGGACGCCGTCGGCGTGCCGTGCATGGACCGCAGCGAACTCATCCTGCAGATCTTCGGCATGCACGCGCGCACGCCACAGGCGAAGTTCCAGGTCGAACTCGCGGCGCTCCAGTACGAGATGCCCCGCCTGCGGCGCCGCTGGACCCACCTCGAACGCCAGCGCGGCGGCATCGGCGTGCGCGGCGGTGCCGGTGAGAAACAGATCGACGTCGACCGCGACCTGCTGCGCACGCGCATCGCGACGGTCCAGAAGGAACTGAAGCGCATCGAGCAGCACAAGGTGCGTGAGGTGCAAGGCCGGCCCGACCTCTTCACGATCGCGCTCGTCGGCTACACGAACGCCGGCAAGTCGAGCCTCCTGAACCGGCTGACCGACGCCGGCGTGCTCGCCGAGGACCGGCTGTTCTCGACGCTCGACACGCGCACCCGGCCGTGGCGCCTGACCGGCGGCCGCACCGTGCTGCTGACCGACACGGTCGGCTTCCTGCGCAAGCTGCCGCACCAGCTCGTGGCGAGTTTCCACGCCACGCTCGAAGAAGCGCTGCACGCCGACCTGCTGCTCGTGCTCATCGACGGCAGTTCGCCGGAAGCCCTCGAGCAACTGCAGGCCGTCGACGAAGTGCTCGAGACCCTCGGTGCCGCCGGGCTCGCCCGCATCACCGTGCTCAACAAACTGGACCTCGTCACCGACCGCGCCAGCATGGCGCCGCTGTGGCAGGCAGAACCGCGCGCGATCGCGGTATCGGTGCGGACCGGGGACGGCATGCCCGAACTCATGACCGCGATCCAGGGCCGCCTCGCCGAGGTCGAGAACCGCGTCGAGCTCCTGCTGCCGCACGCCGCGGGCGCCTTGCACGGCGAGATCCGCAGCAAGGCGACGGTCCTGTCCGAGTTCTACACCGAAGAAGGCTGCCTCATGGAGGTCCAGGTCTCGCCGGCACTTCTGGGCCGCCTGCTCGCCGAGGGTGCACGCCGAGCCGAGCCGAAGGACCGGCCGACACCGCCTGCGCCCCCCGCCGACGCGGTCTGACCGCCCGGTCGACGGACGGTTGCGCACCCGGCGAGAAAATTGACCGAGGATTTTCACGCCGTCTTTCGCTGCTACTCGAGTCCACCGCCGCGGCTACCGTTGCGGCCTGTATGGCCGCCGCAACGCCCGCGCGTTGCTACCATGCCCACGCGGTGTCCGTTTCGTTTCGTCGCTTCGTTCATCCCCCAACGAGAGGTACTCATGCAACTCGCCGCCCGTAGACTCAGTCTCGTACTGAGCGTTTTTGCCACGATCAATGCTGCCGTCGCCCAGGATCCGCAAGGTGGTGTTCGGCCCACACCGACCGACACGCGCGTGCTGCTGCGCTACGCCACCTTCGATCCCCTCGTCGGCATCCCCGAGGTGCCGCCGGCCCTGCACAGCGGGGCCGACACGGGGCTCTGGATCGTGCAGTTCCAGAGCACGCCAACCGACCAGGACCGCGACGCCGTGCGAAAGGCGGGTGGTGTCATCCAAGGCTACCTGCCGCACGACTGCCACATCGTGCGCACTCCCGGTGGTGCCGTGGGCGCGCTGGCCGTGCTGCCCCAGGTCCGCTGGGTCGGCGCCTACGAGCCGGCCTACCGCCTCGAAGGGTTCCTGCTCGCGGAACATCTGACCGGGGCCCAGGTCCCCGTGCGTCGCTACAACATGGTCATGGCCGACAAGCGCCGCGACAAGCTGGCGCTCGAGCAGAAGATCGTGGCGATCGGCGGCAAGGTCTTCGACCGCCACCAGGGTGGTCTCCTGTTCACGGCAGATCTCAGCGGCGTGCAACTGCTCGCGGCCGCGCGGCTCGATGAAGTGCTCTGGATCGACCGCTGGTCGGCCCCGGAGAACGACATGAACAACGCGCGCATCCAGGGCGGTGCCAACGCGATCGAGACCGCCGCCGGCTACACGGGCAGTGGCGTCCGCGGCCACATCTACGAAGGCTGCGAGTTCAACCACCCCGACTTCACGCCGGCGATGACGAACGTGCACAGTGGTGGCGAACCGCAGCGCCACGGCCACTGCACCACCGGCATCGTCTTCGGCGACGGCACCAGCGCCGCCTCGGCGCGCGGCATGGCGCCGGACGCGGTCGGCTTCTACACGAACTACGCCACCGTGACCGGCGGGTTCTCGCGCAACATGGTGATCGACGATGTCGTCAACGTGAACAACTGCATGTTCACGACCGCGTCGTGGGGTGGCGCGCAGACCACTGCCTACACGGCGCTTTCTGCTGACGCCGACGACATCGTGTTCGACCACCGCATTCCGTGGACGAACAGCATGTCGAACCTCGGCAACCAGAATGCCCGCCCGGAGGCCTGGGCCAAGAACGTGATCTCGATCGGCGGCGTGCAGCACTTCAACAACTCGACCGCGGCTGACGATTCGTGGCTGGCGGGCAACGGTTCGATCGGACCGGCGGCCGATGGCCGCAACAAGCCCGACCTGGCGGCCTACTACGACTCGGTCTGGACCTCGGACCTGTCCTCAGGCACCTACAATGGTGAGCAGGGCTACCCCCCTCCCGCAGTGGGCGCACAACTGGGCGGCTACAACACGGCAGCCGACCCGGGTGGCCAGTCCTACACGGGCTTCAACGGGACGTCATCGGCAACGCCGATCTGTGCTGGTCACAACGCGCTGGCGATCCAGATGTACACGGACTTCCTCTTCAACAACCCGCCGCGCGTGGTCGGCGGCTCGCGGTTCCAGAACCGTCCGTACGCGCAGACGCTGAAGGCATTGATGATCGTGGGCGCGAACCCATACACGGCAACCGC
>JAYUCN010000098.1:0-15509 GCA_043740335.1 Planctomycetota bacterium | reverse complement strand
CGACGTGCCATCGCTGGTCGGCACGCGATTCTATCACCAGGCACTCGTGCTCGATCCGCTCGCAGGAAACACGATGGGCGCCGTTGTGTCGGCCACTGCCGAGGGCATCGTTGGACACTGGTGACGCGGTGATTGACTGCCGACTTCTACACATGGGCTCGCGCTACGGCGGGAGAGACTGGCGGCTACTCGCTGAGTTGCTGTCGTTGCTGTCTCGCCGCGAGCTTACGAGACATCCGTTCACCGCTGATTGAGCGTCCAGTCGTAGGGCGTGAAGGACACCTTGTAGTCGGCCGGGATCGGCGTGCTGCGATAGCGGTTCGCGTACTCGATGAGCGACGGCGCCTTGGCCAGGAAGTCCCCCGTGTAGAACTCGAGGATCTGCGAGAAGCGCACCGTGCGCGCGCTGTCGTCGATCGTCACGTGCAGGGGCTTGCTGAAGAACTCGCGCGCCGCCGCGTCGAGCTGCCGATCGAGCGTCTCGGCGCGGAACGGCTCCTGCGGCAGCCGCGGGCACGCACGCACCATGCAGTTCAGAGCGAAGTGCACGCGCTCCTCGCCGAGCGGCCGGATGACGTCGTTCTCGTAGTTGTAGAGCGAGAGCCAACGGCCGCCGAGCTGCAGTTCGCGCAGGTAGAAGAACTTGACCGTGTCTATGGGCAGCACGCCGGCGTGCAACACGTTGTACATGGCCAGCGCGTTGTAGGAATTGAGCAGGAACGCGAGGCGTTCGGGCGGCGTCGGGAACAGCTCAGGGTGCGACTGCGGATCTGTCTGCGAGAGCCAGGTGACGAAGACGTCGAGATCGTTGCTGGCCTTGGCCATGCCCGTGAAGTCGATGCGGCCCTCGGCATCGACGTGCGTCGACAAGACGCGGGCCCAGGCGGCCTGAGGGTCCTTGCCCGTGAGGTCGATCTTCGGTGGTGGCACCGACGTGGCACACGCGGCGAGGAGGAGCAGGCAGACGAAGAGAATGGAGCGAGGTGTGGTCATGGGATTCAGGACTGGAGGAGTTCGCCGGCGCACACCGTATTCGGAAGGTGCGTTGCGTCGGCCGTCGGTTCGGTGAGCAGTTGCAGGACGGTGGCGTCGAAGTCGACGACGACGCGCACCGGACGCCCGCGCGGGCCGAACTCCAGCCAGCCGCGACGGTGCATGCGCACGCGGGCACCCACGCAATGCAGGGCTTGTGGCCGCAGCACGCGAGCCGCCGCGAGCAGGTCGTACACGCGGATCGCATCGCGGCCACGCAGGCGCCGCGCCCGCTGAAACCAGCGGCCCGCGTGCTGCCGCGCATGTTCGCCGAACGGACCCGGGATGGCTGCGAGTTGCGCAGACGACAGCAGCAAGCGGCGACCGACATCGAGTGGCACGACGGTGATCGGCAGCTCGCTCGCGAACACCGCCACGGCGGCGCGGCGGTCGAGACGCAGGTTGAACTCGTACGGCCAGAACGGCGGCCAACGACCACGACTCGACGTGTCCCCGCCGACCACGACGAGCTCCGTGATCGGCAAGCCAGGCCGGGCCGCGAGTGCCGCGGCCACAGTGGTCAGCGGCCCGAGTGCGAGCATCCGGAATGGCCGCTGCTGGGCGATGAGGAACTCGACGCTCGGCGCTTCGGTCTGGCCAGGTCGACTGCAACCGCGCACGTGCAGCACCGACGATCCGATGGCGGCAGCCAGCGCCCGATTGTTGCGATCGGCGTGCGCCTCGCTCGTGTTGCCGAACACGCTGCCGATCGCCAACAATGGCGCGCGCTGTCGCAGCAGAGCACCGAGGGCCAAGCCGTCGTCGACGTCACCGCGCACCGAGCCCATGGCGTTGTCGGTCTCGACGAACACCGGCGCTGCCGCCCCCGACACCGCCTCCCCGTTCATCGTGCAACCGGTTGCGCGACGACCGGCGTCGGCCCCCTGTACTGCGGCTTCTTGTTGGCGAGCAGGTCCGCGTAGTACTGATCGCGCACGCCGAGCGCGTTCGCTTCGCACATCGACACGATGCGATCGCCGACCGCAGTATGGAAGATGCAGAGGTCGAGCCGTTCCTTGCCGAGCGGCGTCTCGATCTCTTCGCGGCTCATGAAGTGGTGGCTGCAGAACATGAGGCCGTGCACCTTGGTCTTGCCGCGCAGCAGCCTGCCGATGCCGCGCAGAGCGCTCGTACCGTCGATGCGGGCCAACCAGTACCAGGCGTAGGGCAGCGCATGGCGCAGGAAGAACAGGGGCGTGCGCAGCACCATGCCGAGCACGCGCGCCGGGATCTCGAGCCCACGATCCTGCCGGAACGTGATGCCGCCCCAGCGGCGGAAGAAGCCGAGCACGAGCGCTTCGCTGCTCGCATGTTCGAGGTCGCGCACGGGCAGATAGCGCGGCGGCTCGCCGTTCCCCAAAACGACCGCGCCGGTCACGTACTTCGTGCAGCCAGGATGCCCGAGCACGAACGTGCCGCGGTCGAGCTTGCTGTCGGCCACGGGATCGCCGTAGACACCGCGGCTCACTTCGCGCCAGAGTTCTTCGACGTCGGCTCCCCCGCCGAGCCCGTCTTCGGTGCGACCGACCTGTGCGATCGGCTGGAAGCTGATCAGGCAGAACGCGTCGGCGTTGCGCACCAGCCACGCGCACACGCTCGCCACGCCCGCGAGGTTCTCGGCGGTCACCGTCATCGTCGTCGCCGCGCGCAGCGGCTTGCCGGTGCGCTTCCTCACCGTGCGCACCATCGCCGCGAACTCGTCGCGCAGCGGATGCAGTTCTTCCTCGCGTGTCGCGAACCGATACGCGTCGCCGCGCCGGCCGCGCTGCGTGGTGTCGACGTGGATGCTGAGCTCGCGCAGGCCCGCCTGCACGAGCCGTTCGAGCAAGTCCGGCTGCCGGCGGAACGCGTCGCCGTGCGTCATCAGCATCGGCAGCAGTTCGATCTCGCGCGCGTAGTCGAGCAGTTCGACCAGATCCTCGACGGGCCGCAGCGTCACTTCGCCGTCGGTCAACTGCAGGTTGCCCCAGCGGCCGACCTGCCGGCGCAGCACGCGCATCTGCGCTTTCACGTCGTCGAGCGATTGCGCCGGGACCTTGTTGGCATCGGCGCCGAGGTAGCAACCGCGGCACGCGAAGTCGCAGCGCGGCATGGCCCCCATCGTCGCCGCGCAGCCCTCGCCGTGCAGACCGTACATCTGCTGCGGGGTGCGGAACTTCGCCGGCAGGCGCTCGGCCAGCCGCCGCAGGTTGGCTCGGTTCTCGGGATGGACCGGGTGCCTGACGGCCTGCCAGATGGCGCGCAACGTGGACATCGCAGAGGGCTCCTGCCGCGGTGAACACGGCGGTATGGGCAACAAGGTAAGCACCGCCGAGCCAATGTCACCGCCACTGCGCACTTTCGTCGCCGGGCGCTCGGTAGTGACAGACGCAGGGTCGGCCCTCGCCTGGTACAGGGTCGGCGCTCGCCGGCACTGGCCAGAAGTGCATCACTCCAGCAGCCAGTGCCACGCCGGCACGATGCGCACCTCGCGCTTGTCCACGCGGACCTTGCCTGCCTCGTTGCTCGTCACGATCGTCGCTTCGCGAATGCCGGTCTCGGCCATGGCCTCTCCCAACGCCGTCAGTTCGCGTTCCCGCGTCGCCGCATTCGCGAGCGACGCACAGGCCTGGATCAGCCCACGTTCGCCGTCACGGTCGACGACGAAGTCCACCTCACGCATCGAGTCGGTCACGTGGTAGCCGATCACGTCAGCCGTGCGGCGAAGGTGCAGGTAGCAGAGGTTCTCGAGATGGTGGCCGATGTCGGCGCTGGGCGACGGCACGCACGCCCGCACGAGACCATGGTCGATCGCGTAGATCTTCTTCGGATTGACTTGCCGGCGACGTTCGGAGCCGGTGTGCATGGGGAGCTGGAAGGCGAGGAAGGCGTCCTCGACGTGGCTCATGAGCGCGTAGAGCGCGTCCTTGCCGAACGTGAAGCCCTGCGACTTCAGGTCCTGCGCCATCGAGTTGATGCTGACGATGCTGCCGGCACAGCGCAGCAGACGGCGCACGAGGGCGCGCAGCAACGGGGCGTTGCCGAGGGTGTGCCGTTCGACCACGTCGCGCAGGATGGTGGCGTCGAGATAGCTCTGGAGCAGACGCCGCCGCAACTCGGGATCGGCGGACTGCACTTCATGAAGCCGCCGCTCTGCAGGTAGCGATCGAACTCGTGGCGAAGGCGAGCGCGCTCGCTCGCCGGCGGCGGCCAGCGCTGCGGCCTCTCGACGCCGCGATGGCGCAGGACCTCGCCGAACGAGAACGGCATCAGTTCGGTGGTGAGCGCCCGACCGCGCATGCTGGTGGCGATCTCCGTGCTCAGCAGGCGAGCCGAGGAGCCGGTGACCGCGAGGTGCAATCGCGGCTCGGCCAGCAGACGGCGCACGTACTTCTCCCAACCCGGCACGTTCTGGATCTCGTCGAAGAAGAACCAGCACTCCTTGCCGACGCTGTCCGGGTGCATCGCGTGGAACGTCTCGTCGAGCAGGTGCAGGTGCTCGGTACGCAGGCCGGCGAGGCGTTCGTCCTCGAACTCGACGTAGAGAATGCGCGAGCGCGGCACGCCACGGTCGAGCAAGTCGCGGATCGCACGCAACAGCAACCACGACTTGCCGACCCGCCGCATGCCGACTACGGCATCGGCCTTGCCCGCCATGCCGACGAGGCGGGCGTCGCGCGGCGTCGGTGCCGGAATCTCGCGCGCTTCGGCATCGGCGATGACCACACGCACGGCTTCTGGAAAAGCGTCCTCCATTTCGGGAAACTATCGGTGCATAGCGTCCCGGACACAAGGAAACTCCCGGACACAAGGAAGACTATCGGGCCCTGGCCAGTGGCGGCCAGTGGCACCACTACTGCAACCATCACCGCCAGGCCCCGGTCGTACCGGGTTGCAGGAGTCGGCGCACCGGCGATACGCTCGGCGCCGTGCCGCTTCACCTCCGCCTGCTGGGGGCCTTCGCCGCCGCGGTGGATGGTGCTCCCGTCGAAGACGCCCGCTGGTCGCGCCGCCAGGCCGCCGTCGTGGTGAAGCTGCTCGCCTTGGCGCCGCGGCAACGCCTGCACCAGGCAGAGATCATCGAGACGTTGTGGCCGGGCGCTGATCCCGACACCGGCACCAATGGCCTGCACAAGATGGTGCACATCGCACGGCACGCACTGCAACCCGAACTGCGCACCGGTGGCGATTCGCGCTTCCTCGTGCGTTCAGACGGTCAGCTGCAACTCGTCGCCGCCGATGGCCTGCGCATCGACGCGGTGGAGTTCGAGCAGCTCGCCACGACCGCCATCCGCGATGGTGACGAACACGGCTGCAAGGCGGCGTTGGACCTCTACGAAGGGGACCTGTTGCCATCGGACCGCTATGCGGACTGGGCAGCGACGCGCCGCGAACAGCTGCGCGCGCTGCGCTTGCAGGTTCTCCACACGATGGCGCAGAAGCTGTCGGCGCGAGGGGAGCTGGCCCTTGCCATCGCCAGCCTGCAACAACTCCTCTCGAGCGAACCGACCCACGAACCCGCGCATCGCGACCTCATGTCCTGCTTCGTGCGGGCGGGTTCCCGTGCGCGAGCGCTGCGGCAGTACGAACACTTTCGAGCGACGCTGCAGCGCGACCTGGGGACCGAACCGGAGGCCACCACGCGAGCCTTGTACGAGCACACACTGAAAGGCGCGTCCATGCAGAAGCCGGCGGTCGTTGCACCGTTGGTGCCACCGAGCGACACGGATGCGCTGGCCGTCCTGCCGTTCGCCAACCTCACTGGCGACGCGCAGAAGGACTACCTGGCGACCGGCCTCGCCGAATCCGTGATCCGCGGTCTCTCGCGGAGCCCGCGGCTGCGGGTCATGGCACCGAGCACGGTGTCGCGCTTCCGTGGCCAGGAGATCGATCCCCGCGTCGTCGGCGGCGAACTCGCAGTGGGCACCCTGCTGCTCGGCCGACTGGAACCGTGCGGCGACCGTCTCGCAATCACGGTCGAACTCGTGCGCGCCCGCGACGGCTCGCTGCTGTGGGGCGAGCGCTTCGAACGCCAGCCGCACCACCTGCTCGACGTCCAGCACACGATCGCGAGCGCGGTCGCCGTTCGGCTCGGCGGTGCGGACAGCGCCACGTCGCCGCTGCCGACGACCACGCAGAGCCCGTTGGCCTACGAACAGTACTTGCGCGGCCGCCACGAATGGAACAAGCGCACGGGCACCTCCCTGCGGGACGCCATCCTGCACTTCGAGCGGGCGATCGACGCCGATCCGGGGTATGCCCTGGCCCACAGCGGCCTCGCAGACTGCCACTGCCTGACCGGTCTCTACACGCCGACGCCGCCACACGAGTCGATGCCACGCGCGCGACGCGCCGCCGAGCGGGCGCTCGAGCTCGACACGCAGCTGGCGGAAGCGCACACCTCGCTCGCGTTCGTACAGTTCGCCTACGACTGGGACTTCGACGCCGCCGAGCGGGGCTTCCATCGCGCGATCACGCTGTCGCCGAACTACGCAACGGCCCACCAATGGCAGCACGAACTTTACGCGGCACTGGGGCGCAGCGAGGAACAGCACGCCGCCATCCTGCGAGCCCACGCCCTCGATCCACTGTCGCCGATCATCGCCACGGAGATCGGTTGGGGTCTCTACTTCGCGCGTGAGCACGCGGCAGCGCGCCGGCACCTCGAACGCACCGTCGCCGAGTCGCCGCAGTTCGCCGTGGCCTGGCTCGTCCTGGGTCTGGCCCAGCTCCAGGAAGACGATGCCGAGGCCGCCTGCGACACGCTGCACCATGCGCTGAAGCTGTCGCCGCAACCGGCATTCCCGGCGGCGCTGGGTGCGATGGGGTACGCCCTGGCGCGCGCCAACCGACCCGAGGCGGCCTGGCAGCGGCTGCGCGAACTCTCGGACATTGCCTGTTCGAGCCCCGCTGCGAGTCACGCCATGGCCCTCGTGCAGCTCGGCCTCGGTGACCGGGCCGCAGCTCTCGCTCATCTCGAGACGGCCTGCGCCGGTCGCGCCGACCGCATGGTCTATCTCGCGGTGGACCCCATGCTCGACGACCTGCGCGACGAACCGCGGTTCCTGGCATTGCTCCGCCAGATCCACCCCGACGGCGAGGCCGGGAAGAAGATGGGAAGAAGTCGGGAAGGCGGGCGGCAGGGTCGCGGAAGGACGGACTCGTAGTTCTCCCGCACGATGACGACTGCAACTCTGGCGACTCTCCCTGCCGACAGCCTGGACACGATGCTGGCCAACTATCTGCTGCGGCGCGAAACCGACCCCACGACGCTGCCGGGTGCGTTTGCGGAGGAACTGCCCGAAGGAGTGCGGGCGCGCTTCCTCGCCGAGATCGAAGAACTCGGCGAACTCGACCGCCTGGCCGAGTCCCCGCCGCGCGACCTGCCCCAACGGCTCGGCAGCTACCGGATCCTGGGCCGACTCGGCGAAGGTGCCATGGGCACCGTCTACGAAGCGGAGCAGGTGTCGCTGGGCCGGCGCGTCGCCATCAAGATGCTGCACGACGCGATGGCTGGCCACGAACCGACCCGCCAACGCTTCCTGCGCGAAGGACGCCTCGCGGCATCGCTCGATCATCCTGCCATCGTCGCCATCCACGACTTCGGCGAGCACGAGGGCAAGGCCTTCCTCGTGATGAAGCTCGCCGTCGGCCATTCGTTGCGTCTCCTGTTGCACGCACTCCACCACTACGACCATCCTCAGCACGAACTCGCCCACCGCCTGCTCGGCGAACCGCGTCGCCTCGCCAGCCTCGGCGCAACCATCGCGGCAGCGCTCGCGTATGCGCACGCACGCGGCGTGGTCCACCGCGATGTCAAACCAGCCAACCTCGTCGTCGACGAAGCGGGCAATCCCACGGTGCTCGACTTCGGCATGGCCCGCTCGAGCAAGGACGAGGCAGCCCTGCTGACTCAGAACGGCGAACTGCTCGGCACGCCTCTCTACATGTCACCCGAGCAACTGGCGGGGCGCACCGTGGGTTCCCAGACCGACATCTGGTCGCTCGGCTGCGTGCTGTTCGAGTGCCTCACCGGCCACCCCGTGGCGGGGCCGCTGACGCCGGATCTGCAGGCGCTGCCGCGCGGCCTTCAGCCCATCGTTGCACGTTGCCTCGAACGCGACCCTGCCCGACGCTACCAGTCGGCAGCCGCGCTCGCGTCCGACCTGCGGCGCTACGCCGAGACTCCACGCCGGTGGTCGACCACCTGGCCAAGGCAGATCGCCAGCGCGGTGCAATGGCGCTGCAGTGGCTTGCTCGTGGCCGCCGCGTGCCTCGTGATCCCTCTGCTGCTCTCCTCCGGCTCGCCCCCCGAAAGCACGCTGCTGCGCGGTGCACTCGAGCGGATCGACCGCCTCGAGCGCCAGCTTCGCCTCGATCGGCCCGAAGGCTCGACGGCCACGATGCTGGCCGACCGGACTCTCGAATGCACCAGGCGTCCCGGCAACCAACGCTGAACGTCGCTATTTGACGACAAAGTTCACGAGCTTGCCCGGCACGACGATCTCCTTCACGACCGTCCTGCCTTCCAGGTGACTCGCCACCGCCGCCCGCGCCGCCGCGAGTGCCACGTCGTTGCCAGCACCCGTCGGCACCATCGCGCGACCGCGCACCTTGCCAAGCACCTGCACAGCGATCTCGACCTCGTCGTCGACGAGCATCTTGCCATCGACCACGGGCCACGGCGCGTAGGCGAGCAGCCCCTGCCCACCGAGGCGCTGCCACAGTTCCTCCGCCACATGCGGCGCGAACGGCTGCAGCAGCTGCGTGAATCGCAGCAACTGGCTCCGGCTCAGCCGTTCCATCGCCTTCGTCGCCTCGTTGACGAAGATCATCATCGCCGCGATCGCTGTATTGAACGCGAGGCGCTCGATGTCGCCATCGACCTTGGCGATCGTGCGGTGCAGCTGCTTCTCGATCGCGGGATCGTCCGCCCGATCCGTCCGCAGGTGCGCATGCAGCGTGCCATGCTCTTTGAACTCGGGCACACACAACCGCCAGCTCCGCTGCAGGAAGCGGTGCACGCCCGGCACGTCCTTCGGATTCCACGGCTTGCTGTCGGCGAGCGGCCCCATGTACATCTCGTAGAGCCGCAGCGTGTCGGCGCCGTACTCCTTGACGACATCGTCGGGGTTGACGACGTTGCCGTAGCGCTTGCTCATCTTCGTGACGATGCGCTTCAGGGACTCGCCCGTCGTCGCGTGCCGCACGACCTCGCCGTCCTCCTTCGTGTCCTTCACAGCCACGACGCTGCCGCGCGCGTCCTCGTATGCGAACGCCTGGATCATGCCCTGGTTGTAGAGCTTGCCGAACGGCTCCTTGCAGCGCACGAGCCCCAGGTCGTGCAGCACCTTCGTCCAGAAGCGCGAGTAGAGCAGGTGCCCGACCGCGTGCTCGGTGCCGCCGACGTAGAGGTCGACGGGCAGCCAGTAGTCGCTCGCCGCCTTGCTGCAGAACTCGCGTTGGTTGTGCGGATCGCAGAAGCGCAGGAAGTACCAGCTCGAACCTGCGGCACCTGGCATCGTGTTGATCTCACGCTGCGCGCTCCGACCCTTCTTGTCCTTCGTCTCGACCCACTGGCGCGCACGGATGAGCGGCGACTCCGGCACGCCGCCCGGCTTGAAGTCCGCCATCTCGGGCAACCGCACGGGCAACTGTTCGTCGGGCACGAGTTCGACGCCGTCCTGCGTGTGCAGCACGGGGAACGGTTCGCCCCAGTAGCGCTGCCGCGAGAACAGCCAATCGCGCATCTTGTAGGTGACCTTCGCCTGACCGCGACCGCGAGCGACGAGCCAGTCGATGGTGGCGCACTTGCCCTGCGTCATCGACAGACCCTGCAGCGACAGGTTGCCGTCGGCGCTGCGGCAGTGCGCCGCGTACGGAACCTCCGCCACACAGCACGCCTCGCCGCGCGCGACCTTCGCATCGGCGTCGGCGTCGTCCGTCCGCGGCGCGAATATGCCCGGCACCGGCAGCCCGAACTTCTTCGCGAACTCGAAGTCGCGTTCGTCGCCGGCCGGAACGGCCATGATCGCGCCCGTACCGTAGGTGACGATCACGTAGTCGGCGATCCACACCGGCATGCGCGCGCGCGGGTCGTTCGCGTGGAACAGCGGGTTGTGCGCGTAGGCGCCGGTCCACACGCCGGTCTTGTCCTTCTGCAGCTCGGTCCGCTCCATCTCGCTCTTGCTCGCCGCCGCCTTCTTGTAGGCCTCGACCATCGCGCGCTGTGCCGCGGTCGTGATCGTTGCGACGAGCGGATGCTCCGGCGACAGCACCATGAACGACGCGCCGAACAGCGTGTCCGGCCGGGTCGTGAAGACGCGGATCTTGGTGGCCGGCTGTCCGAGGATGTCGAAGTCGATCTCGGCGCCTTCGCTCTTGCCGATCCACTCGCGCTGCATCGTCTTCAGCGACTCGCTCCAGTCGAGTGGCTCGAGTTCCTGCAACAGGCGCTCGGCGTACTCGGTGATCTTGAGCACCCACTGGCGCAGCGGGCGCCGTTCGCACGGATGATCGCCGCGTTCGCTCTTGCCGTCGATAACCTCGTCGTTCGACAGCACGGTGCCGAGCGCCTCGCACCACCACACCGGTGCGTTCGATTCGTAGGCGAGGCCGCGTTCGTGCAATCGCTTCCAGATCCACTGCGTCCACTTGAAGTAGCCGGGGTCGCACGTGCTGAGCTCGCGATCCCAGTCGTACGAGAAGCCGAGCGTCTGCAGCTGGCGGCGGAACGTCGCGATGCTGGCGGCGGTGGTCTGCGCGGGATGCGTGTTGGTCTGGATCGCATGCTGCTCGGCCGGCAGGCCGAACGCGTCCCAGCCCATCGGATGCAGCACGTTGAATCCCTTGCTGCGTTTCCAGCGCGAGACGATGTCGGTCGCCGTGTAGCCCTCGGGGTGACCGACGTGCAGGCCCGCCGCTGACGGGTAGGGGAACATGTCGAGCGCGTAGAACTTCGGCTTCGTCGAGTCGAAGTCGGGGTCGCCGGGGTTGGTCGCGCGGAACACTCTGCGCTCGCGCCAGAACTGCTGCCACTTCGGTTCGATGGCGGCGGGGTCGTAGGTCTGCTTCGGCTCGGACATGGGCGGGTGGCGAAAGGGCGGAGCAGTATGCCGAAGGTCGTCGATCGGCTCCATGCGGAACGCGCCCCCATGGCGCTTCCGCCAACCCGGCGGCGCTGGCCGAGCAGCTCGTGGCCAAGCGATCAAGTAGCGAGACCTTCGTCAGCACGGTTCGGTAGCAGCATGCTCACGGCAGCCGTACCGAGCGTCGATCGCCGCCTTCGCCGATCAGTTCGAGCAGGACGGAACTGCCTCGCGCGACCCAGAGACGTCGATTGACCTCGCCCATCGGCGTGGCCGCACACGACACGCCATCGACGCTGCGCAACAGGTCCTTGCTGCGCACTCCGGCCCGGGCGGCCGGTGAATTGGGAGCGACCTCGACGACGGCAGGCCAACCAAGACCTTCGGCGGCGGCGGCGCTCGGCGGCGCGCGCAGCACAATGCCGAGGAAGGTGCCGGGTGAGGGCACGGTCACTTCGCCATCGACCGGCGCTCCCGGGCCTGACTCCAACTCGAGTCGTTGTCGTTGCAGATCGACGCCGACGCGCGCGAACGGCAACAGGGCGCCGGCCCCGAGGATGACGTCGGTGATGTTGTTCTCCTCGGCGCCAAGGCCGGTCAGGTCGACGACGGGATGATCGAAGCGCACCGGACCGAGACGAAACGCATCGATCGTGCCGACCAGGTTGGTGGTCTGTTTGCCGCCCGCCTCGACGGTGCTGATGGCGACTGCTCCGCGCGCCGTCCAGGCCGCGACGGTCACCGGCAGACCACAGCGCTCGAGCGCACGCCGGTTGAGTCGCAGCGTGTTCGGCGCGCCGGTGTCGAGCATCGCCTTCAGCGTCACGCCATTCACCTCCACGTCGACGAACACCACGTGCCCTTCGTGAACGAGCGGCAGGGTGACCACGCGGCCGCGCGGCTGCAGCTCTGCGAGTGGCGTGACCGGTCGGCCACGACAGAGCAGTTCCCCGCCCGCGAGATCGAAGACCGGCGAGTCGGCGAACAGGACGTCGTCGCCGACCAACACGCCGGCCTGGCGATCGGCAGCAAGGGCAAGCGTACTCGGCAGACGCAGTACGAGAACCTGCATCTGCAAGGCCACGCGTTCGCCGAGGCGCAGCTGCTCCATCCAGGCGGTGTAGGCCTGCAGGCTGCCGGTGAGCGTGGCCAGTTCCCGGAGGCCGCGGCGCGGCAGCCCCAAGGCGGTCGCGAATTCCGGTTGCACGCCCGTGCGGCTCGCGCCCGTGTCGACGATCGCGATCACCGGGTGCAGACCATCCACCTCTACCTCGGGCATGACCAGGTTCGCCGATCCGGGCACCGTGTGCGGCACGACCTGCAGCTTCCCCGCGCGCTGCAGGCTCGGCGTCTCCTGCCGCGGGCAACCCGCGAACAACTCCGCTGGCAGCGACGGTGAGGTCTTGACCGCAGCGATCTCGTAGAGAGTCTGCACCGGATGACCGCGCACGCCAGCGACCTGTCGGCGCGGCAACAAGAGGCCACCATACTTCGTCCATTCCGCGTACCGAGTCCACGTCACCGCCGGTGGCTGGTCGGGAATCGCTACTTCGTGCAGGCGGTCGTCGCCGACACCAGATGCACCTGCAGCGATGTCCCCGCCGGCGACCTGACGCCGACCCAGTTGGTCCGCAACCCCGTCGCGAACCCCGGGGGCAGGCTTCCGTCATGGTCGCGGAGCTGCCATGGTTCGCGCGTCTCCGGGCCACCTTCGATCGCGGCCGGATCGAGGTAAAGCAGGCCGTCGATGCAGGCACTTTCGAAACAGAGCCGCGAACGCATGGCGTCCAGGGGCCGACCTGCCGCGTCCCACGCGTAGCGACCATCCGTGATCATCACGATCGGTGGACTCGCCGGATCGGCGGAACGGATCTCCCGTCGGAAACCGAAGGGTTGCCGACGCACCCACGTGGTGACCTCGACGGGCTGAGCGCCCGTCATCGTCATGGTCCCGGTGATGAGCATGGCCGCGGGCGGCAGCCCGGTGCTACCGCAGACGACTCGCGCGTGACGGCCGAGCACGGCCACGAGTTCGTCGGGTGTCACGGGCTGCTGGCCCGCGGCGGTCGCGACGACGAAGGCGAGCATGGGAAGCGTGAGCAGGCGCATGCGCAGATTGTGCCACCGGGCTGTCGCCATGTTGGACCACCCTGACGAATCGCACTCGCACCAAGCAACACCCTGCGCGAGACTCCCGCCATGCGCTTCCCGAACGACACGGCCTTCCACCTGCGCATGGCGGCGCTCGTGGTCGGCTCGCTGTTCCTCGAGCATCTCGCCGGCACCCAACTGCCGAACTGGTCGTCGCCTAGAATCGGCATCGTCACGTTCGTGCTGGGCCTCGCCTGGGTCGCCCTCGCCGCGTTCCACCACGCGCGCACCACGCAGGACCGCATGCGCGTGCTCGAGGACAAGCTCGAACGCCTCGCCACGCGCACCGACGCGATCGAGAACGACCGGCGCGCGCGCCGCGCACTGCCGCCGATGTGACCTAGGAACCACCATGGACCTGATCGCCCCGATCCGCACCGAGTACCAGCGTTACCGCCGCCTCGTCGAACTCGCGATCACCCAGGTGAACGACGAAGACCTCACGCGCCGTCTCGCGCGCGACGGCAACTCGATCGCGATCACGATGGGCCACCTGATCGGCAACCTGCGCTCCCGCTTCACGGACTTCCTCACCAGCGACGGCGAGAAGCCGTGGCGGCAGCGCGACGCGGAGTTCGAGGATCCGGGGCTGGGCCGCGAGGAGCTGCTGATCGCGTGGGCGGAGGCATGGCGGATCGTCGATCAAGCGCTCGTCGCCATCGACGACGCCGGGCCGGAGGTGTTCGAACGCACGATCACGATCCGCAAGCAACCGCTGACCGTCATCGACGCGCTGCTGCGTTCCATCGCGCACGTCGCCTACCACACGGGCCAGATCGTGCAGCTCGCGCGCACGTTCGCGGGCGACGCCTGGCAGAGCCTGTCGATCCCGCGCGGCGGATCGGCCCACTACGCGCAGAATCCCACGAAGGAGAAGGGGCCCGACGCCCCGCGGTGAACCGATGCGCGCGCTGGTGATGCTGCTGTGCCTCGGCCCTTTGCGGACCGCTGTGCCCCAGGACCCGCTGGCCACGGCGCTGACGCCGGAGCAGCGCGAAGTGTTCGAACTGCTCGACTCGTTCGACCCACCGGTGCCCGGAACGTCGCCGTTCGTCGAGGTCACCTACCACGAGCATGGCGTCACGTTCGTCCGGCACGCCTTTCTGTTGGCGTCCGACGGCAGGACAGCGAACGTGCGCTACCTCGACCTCGGTCGTGGCGTGCTGCACCTCGGTCGCAGCAGCGGCGGGCTCGAGGTCGACCATGCCACGATCGTGCCGGTCGACCCGCAGCAATGCATGCAGCAGGCATGTGCACGATCGGCAGACGAACCCGACGGCCCGCACCCCGTCCGTCGCCTCGACTCCTACTCCTACATCTCGTCAGCGGAAGTGCAGCTGCTGCTGTTCGCGCGCGAGTGCGCAAGGCTCGGTCACGTTGCCGCCGTGCAGACGGCCTGGGAGACGTTGCCGGCTGGGTTCCAGACGCGGTCCGGCTTGACCAGCCCCAAGGGCTCGGGCGCCGTGCTGTCCGAGGCGTTGGCCAGTCGCCTCGTGCTCGACTTCACCGATCCGGAACTCTCGTGGCAGGACCTGCTCGGGCGGCACGAGCATTGGATCGAGCTGTTTCCGTTGGGCGATGCGAACGATCGTCACCTCTCGACGCGACGCGATCGCTGCGCATCTGCGCGAGGCAGGGGAACGCGAGCAAGCCGGAGCCGAGCAACCGAGTGCGAAGGATTTGGTGTTCGCCTTGCGCGACGAGTTCTACCTGCAGGCCTATCCGCGGCAATCGAGCGACACGCCGGTGCCGCCGCCGGTGCTGCAGACTCCCGGCGCTTCGTCGCCGCACACGAAGCTCATCACGGAAGGACCTGCCGCCGCGGGTGCCCTGATCGATGCGCTCGCGGACACGAGTCTCACGCGCTGTGTCCTGTATCGCCGCGTCGGCCGCTTCGGCCTCACGCCGTGTGTGCAGACCGTCGGCGCCCTGGCCGAGATCACGTTGCAGGAGATTGCGGGGTTCCGCCCTGAACTCAAGTTGGAAGAAGTCGCAGGGGTCCATCCCGGAGGCACGGCTCGCCAGGCCGCGTGGCGTTCCTGGCTCGCCGATGCCGAGCGCCGCGGCGTCGACGAAGTGCTCGCCGAGAACGCGCAGAGTGGCAGCGCGCAAGCCGTCGACTCGTACGTGCGCCGCCATCCCGACCAGATCGAACAAATCGTCACGTGGCTCGATCGGGTGACCTTGGACGCTGGGCCCGCGCTGCGCGTGTTGTTGCGCGCGACGCGCGAGCACTTACCGAAGTCCCTCGAGGTTGCC
>JAYUCN010000097.1:0-6217 GCA_043740335.1 Planctomycetota bacterium | reverse complement strand
AGCCACCGCCGGTTGGGTAGAAGTGGATCGTGTTGCCCGTGTAGTAGGCGTTGCACGTGCCCGTCTGGTTCACGGTCGGCGTGATCGTGCTCGCCGTCGCGAGCTGCGAACTGTTGCCGAGGATCGAGCGGCTGAACTCATTGACCTGGTCGACCCAGTAGGTCAACGAGGTGTGTGCGGCCTGGTTGGTCGTTGCGGCCGCCGTGAGCAACTGGATCGTCGAATTGACGCCGGGGTTCACCGTGAAGCTGCCGGTCGGGCCGCTGGCGGTGGAGTCGATGATCGGGGCATGGTGGGTGCCGTCGAGGGCGCCGACCGCGATGTTGACGGCGGCGGCGATATCGACCGTGAACTGGCCGTTCACGTCGGTCGTCATGTTGCCGATGCCGGGCACGTTGAGCACGATGCCGCGCAGCGGCGTGTTGACGAGGGCGCTCGTGGCGTCCTGGCCGGTGCGGGTCCAACCCATCACGGTGACGGTGGTCAACACGGGTGGGGCGCTCGTCGATGCGGTCACGGTCACGGCCGGCAGCCGGTGGCGAGCCAACGTGCAACCGGGAATGCCGCACTCGTGCTTGTCGTTCTGGAAGTGGAGGACGGCTCCGGTCTTCGCGTCGATGTAGTACCGGCCGATCGGGCCGTTGCCGTTCTGGTCGACGTTGCTCACGGGGATTTCCCACGCGAGAAAGAACGGCGCCAGGGCCGCTGCATCGATGTCACCCCAGATGACGAGGCGCGGTTTGCCCGGAGTTGCGGGCTGTCGCACTCCGGTAGGCGACACGCCGAGCGTGTCCCACGCGATCGCCACGGCGACTTCTTCGGCGATGGCGGGCTTGGTGTCGAAGGTGGTCGGGATCGGCCAGGCCTGACTGCCGAACATCGCGATGACACCGCGCATGTTGACGCGCACATCGGCGCGGCCGCCGATGGCCGGCACGCCGTGGAAGATCTGATCGAACGTGAACGACCAGGAGCGGCCCATGCGGGCGCCGATGCTCTCTCGGAAGTCGGAGGCGCCGAGGCCGAGCAGTTCCTTTTGCGTGGTCAGCAGCTGCAGCGCGTGACGGCGCGCTTCGGCGAGCGAGTTCTCGCGCCAATCCGCCAAGGGCAGGCCGGTGCCGTAGATTGCATTCGGCGTACCGGTCGCTGGGTGCCATTGCGTGACCCACTGACCAGCGCTCGCGCGGAGGAACTCCGCCATGGCTGACTTCGGCGACGCGGCGTTGTCGACCGGATCCTGGGCAATCACAGAAACTGCGAGCACGAGGCTCGCACCAATCACGAACATGCGCATGAGGACTTGACCTTGCGGGCTTGGTGCGGTGACGACTGTTGGGGACCGTCGTCACGCTGGCGACCCCAGCGTCTCGAGAGGCACCGAGACGCGCGGGACGGAACAGGCTGCGTAGGAGTATCGCGCCAATCGCGAGGTGGTCAACCAGAGCTTTGTCGGACTTTGACGCAATCCGGGAGGCAGGAGCTGCCGGTCGATGCGCACGGTATTGGACTCAGTGTCTTCGCTGGCGACCGGGCGATGGCATGGACCTCATCCCAGCAGGTCCAGGACAGCCCGCGCGCGGCGGCCGGCGACGCGGTGGCCGGCAAGCTGCATGCCGAGCAGTATGCGGTCGCGCGTCTGTTCCGACAGTTCGCGCGCGAAGTCGGCGTCCTCGATGCGCGACCGCGCTTCCTCGGCATTGGCGCGTGTTTCTGCGAGTTGGGTCGCTTGGGCGGAGAGCCGGTTGTCCGCGGCACCGAGGGTGGCGCGCACGCTGGAGACCCGCGACGACGCCTCGTCGAGTGCCTGGAGCGTGGCGGGATCGCCGACGGCGCGGCCGGCCACGCCGAGTGCTTGGGCCCTGGTGTCGGGCACGTCGAGCCGCTGCTCACCGCCGTTGCCATCGGTCACGACCACGGCATTGGCTCCCGCGGCCGAGCCGTCGAGCAGCGCGCGCCCGGCGAACGAAGTGCCGCCCGCCGTCTGGTCGATCTGCCCCGCGAGCTGGTCGTACTCCTGTTGGATCGCCTGGCGATCGACAGCGGTGAGCGTGCCGTTCTGCGCCTGCACCGTCAGCTCGCGCATGCGCGCGAGGTTGTCCTGGGTGCCCTGCAACGCGCCCTCGGCCGTGCGGGCCAGGCTCTGCCCGTCGCCGAGGTTGCGTTCGCCCTGCGCCATGCCGCGCACCGCCGCCTCGAGGCGGCGAGCCATCGCCAGGCCCGCGGGGTCGTCGGCCGCCGTGGCCATGCGCTTGCCGCTGGCAAGGCGCTGCTGGGTGCGCTCCAGACGCGCGGTGACCTGCTGCATGCTGCGATGCAGGGCATCGTTGCCTCCGCTCGTGATCGACAGACTCATGGCAGCACTGATCGACGGGCGTGGCCAGGTCCTGGAACGGCCCATCCCGGTCCGGGACGGTGCCTGGACGAAGCCCGCACGGATTTTTCTGCACCCGCCGGTGGCGCGGGTGGATTGTGGTGGTGTGACCGTTTCCCGCACCATCGAGCACCAAGACGTCGTGCGCCTCGTGCAGCAGCACCAGGCCGAAGTGTGGCGATACCTGCGGTTCCTCGGTGCCTCGGCTGAACTGGCAGACGACCTCACGCAGGAGACCTTCCTGCAGCTCCTGCGCGCGCCGTTCGTGGAACGTGCCCCGTCCGCGACCGCGGGTTGGTTGCGCACCGTGGCGCGCAATCTCTACGTGAAGTCGTTCCGGCGGCCGCCGTTCGCGCTCTGCGAACTCGACACCATCGAAGCCACGTGGACCGGTTTTGCGCACGAGGACGCGGGGCAGCACAGCCTCGCGATCCTGCGCGAGTGTCTGCAGCGGCTCGACGGTCGGGCGCGCGAGGTCGTTCGCCTGCACTACGAAGAACGTCGCTCGCGGTGCTTTATCGGTGCCTCGCTCGGGCTCGGCGAGGACGGCGTGAAGTCGCTGTTGCGCCGCACGCGCGCGATCCTGCGCGAGTGTGTCGATCGCCAACGGGTGGGCGCATGAACGACTGGGAGGATCGTCTGGTCGACGCGTCGCTGCAGGAACTGCACGGCAGCAAGCCGCCCGATCTGTCGTCGCGCGTGCTGATGGCGCTGCGGGAAGCTCCGCCCGGTGAGTTGCCGAGGTTGCGGCGCGCGCACCGTCGGCCGCACCTGCTGTGGGCGTTGCTGGCGGCGGGCGTGTTGCTCGCGACGCTCGTGATCGCATGGTGGCTGCCGGGCTCAGCACCGTCCGCGGACCAGCTCGTGGCGCAACTCGACGTGACGGTGCTCGGTGGGGTGCTCGAGAGTGTCGAGTTCGGCGGGGAGGAACCGAAGGTCGGGCGCCACGGCACGGGCACGATCACGAGCTTTGCGGCGCGCGCGGGCAATCGCCTGCGCAGCCAGTTGGCATGCATGGCGCAACTCGGTCCGTTCGGCGTGCTCGCCGTCGGACCACACACGGAATTGGAGGTGCAGTCGATGGAGTTCTCCTTGAAGCATGGTGTGCTTGCCGCGTCGTCGTTGACGCTCGCCGTGGTCGCTGGCACAGCGACCTGGTACACGCTCTCGCGCACCGAGACGGCGACTGCCGGCAGTGTGCTGCGTCTCGAAGCGAATCCGGATGCCGCGAGCGCCGCGTCCGCGCTGGCAACCGAGAACGAACGGTTGCGGCAGCGCGTGCAGGAGCTCGAACGGCAGAACGAAGCGATGCACGTGCAGCCCGCCCGCACCGGCGTGCCGTTGGCGCAACCCGAAGGCCTCGAGCCGCCGCCCCCGCCGCAGCCGCAAGTGGCGGCGACGCCAGCCGCGATGACCTTTGCCGATGCGAAGTTCGGCGACGCGCTCGCCGCCGTCGACTGGAAGCTCGTCGGCGACGTCACCAACGAGATGGGACCGATGCTGGCCCAGCTGGTCGAGGAGATGAGGAAGACCGGCGACGTGTCGACCGAACTGGCGATCAAGGTCCAGGAACTGAACGGCAAACTCGTGAAGCAGGCGCTCGTGATGTTGAAGGCCGGGCTGCCGGGCTTCGAGACGAACGGCGCCTACACGCACCCACTCGTGACGGCGAACACGCTCGCGAGCACGCTCGCCGCGGCGGGCCAGCCGTTGACCGAGGCGCAGCGCGCGACGATGGGTGGGCTCGTGCGCACGTTCAGCGTCGAGAACCAGTCCATCGCCGATGCGTCGCGCGAGTTCGACCTCGAACACCTGCTCGCCGAGACGGAGATGAAGGACCGCTTCTACAAGGAGATGTCGACGCTGCTGACTCCCGACCAGTACCGCACGATGTACCCGGAAGGCTCGGAGGCCAACGACGGAGCGAGCCTGTTCGGGACCGGCCTCATGACGCGCCCCTACACCGAAGCCGTGCCGTCGGCCAACGCCGCCGATTTCGCCCGTCTCGCGAGCAACAAGCTCGGCGAAGCGATCGGACTCGACGAGGCCAGCGCCGCCAAGGTGCGCAGCGTCGTCGAACGCATGTCATCAGCATCGCCGGAGCTGTGGCAGGATCCTGCTACTGCGACGGAGAACGGATTGCGCATGCTCAAGCGCGGGCGCACGCCGGCGGCGCTACGCCGCCAGCTCGAGGTGATGCGCGAGATCCAACGCAGCGTGACGCTCACGCCCGAACAGCAGAAGAAGTTGCGGTCGCTCAAGCACATCCTGGTGCCGTTGCCCAAGGGCTAGCCGGCGGGCAGCGACGCGAGGTAGCTCTGCATGTCGTCGGGCACGGGGGCCAGCAGCCACAAGGGTGTCTCGTCGCGCGGATGCACGCAACGGAGTTCGATCGCGTGCAGCATCTGTCGCCCGGTCGGCAGTTGTCCGGGCCAGGCCGGATCGCCGCCCGCTTTGAGGTGCTGCACGTACTCGAGGTAACGCGCATCGCTCTGCCCGTAGAGCTTGTCGCCGACGATGGGGTGGCCGAGCCAGGCGAGATGAACGCGGATCTGGTGCGTGCGACCGGTCCGCGGCCATACGCGCAGCAAGGTGTGCTCTGCGAAATAGCTCTTGACGGCGACTTCGGTGACGGCGTCGCGCGCGCCGTGCACGCCGGCGGCGCACACGGCGCGACGCGCGGCGACGACACTGTTGCTGGCCGGGCCGATCGGGGCGTCGATCACGAACGCCGCGTCGCCGACCCGGCCGTGCACGATCGCGAGGTAGTCCTTCTGCACTGTTCCAGCCGTGAACTGCCGCTGCAGATGGCGCGTCGCATCGGCATGGCGCGCGAGCAGCAGCACGCCGCTCGTCTCGCGGTCGAGGCGATGCACGAAGGCGAGCTGCGACGGATCCGTTCCTCGCGCGTGTGCGAGTTGGTGCAGGAACGTGTTCTGCGCGAAGGCGCCGTCGGCGTGCGCGACGAGGTGCGCGGGCTTGTCGATGGCGAGCAGATCCGCGTCGTCGTGCAGGATCGGGATGGGGACGCGCGGTGAGGCCGCGACCGGTGCCGGGTGGAACGCGACGAGGTCGCCGGCCTGCAGCAGGTCGTCGGCGACCGCCGGAGTGCCGTTCCGATGCACGCGGCCCGCGGTCACCTGGGCGCTCCAGCCCGCCGCATCGAAGTAGCGAAACCGTTCAGCCAACCAATCGACGAGTTGGCGACCGGCGGCGGCAGGTGGCACACGGGACTGCAGGGAGTTTGGCACGGACGTTGGGACAACTTCGTCGACGGGGTACTTGGCGGACATGGCCTTGGCGGATCGCACGCGCACGAACATCGTGAGGCGCGCTGGGGAACTCATGAAGAACCACCTCGCCGCACGTTCACAGCGATCGGGCCGTTGTCGATCGACCTCGGCATCATCGGTGCGCCGTGCTGTCCGCCGCGAGTTGAACTCTACGGCCTCTTCACGTCACGCCGCCGCAGGTACTCGCGAGCAATTGCCGCGGGGTCTCGCGTCCACAGCTTGACCGTGCCGTCCACACAAGCGGTGACGATCCACTTACCGTCGCCGCTGAAGTCGGCGTCGAGAATGGCCGATGCCGCGCGCAGTCTCTGCACCGGCACGCCATTGCGCAGGTCCCAGACCAGCAATTGGCCGTCGTGACCGGCGGACAGGGCAAAGCCACCGCCGGGAGCGAGCTTCAACGACGAGATGCGATTGCTGTGCGCACCATGGTTGTCGACCAACAGCGGGTGCAGTTCGTCGCCCCGCAACATCGTCAGGTTGCCGAACGAGTAGTCGGCGCACACGACAACCTCGCGACCATCCGGTTCGACATCGATGATTGTGGGGCCGC
>JAYUCN010000096.1:0-6219 GCA_043740335.1 Planctomycetota bacterium | reverse complement strand
TCGCCGGCGTGGCGCTGCCGCTCTCGCGCTGGCGCGACTTCCTCGGCATGGGCGCCATCAACAACGTCGCCGGCGGTGCCGGGGTCTTCGCGCTGTGGTCGTTCCAGTACGCCTGTGGTCTGCCGCTAACGATCGCCAATCCGTCGTCGCGGCCAGGGGCGGTCGGCGTGGGAGTGTTTGCATGGTTGGGATTCCGTCGTGCTGGCGTGCGACCGCAGAGCCGCGTGTGGCGGCTCGCCCTGTTCGCGATCCCCGGTGCGTTCGCGGGCAACCTGCTCGCGCTGAAGACACCCGACCTGTTCTTCCGTACCTACCTCTGCATCGTGCTGCTCACATTGCTCGTGCAGCAGAGCCGCAAGCGCAGCACCACCGGCCAGCCGAACGCGCCCCGCTGGCTCGGCCCGGTCGGCTGCCTGCTGATCGGCGTGCACATGGGCTTTGCGCAGATCGGCACGGGCTTCGTGGCCGCCCTCGTGCTCACGGCGACCTACGACCGCGACCTGCTGGCTGTGAACGCCGCCAAGGCCGTGATCGTCATCACGTCGTCGCTCGCGAGCCTCGCCGGTTTCGTGCTGGCGCCGCTCGTCATGGAGAACCAGCAGCACGTGATCGCGTGGGGTCCGGCGCTGTGCCTCGCGGTCGGCACCGCGACGGGCAGCTTCCTGGCCAGCAAGTGGACGGTCGTGAAGGGGACCTCTGCCGTGCGGCGCGTCGTCGTCGTCATCGCGGTGCTGTCGCTGCTCGAACAGCTGGTCCAGATCGTGTTGCTGCTGGCGTGATGCTCGCTGGGAGTGAGGGGCGCAGTGCGACGGTTGGTGCATCCCGTGGTGTGACACGTTGCCAACGAGGGCTGGCAGCGGCTACTTGTTCCTGACATGGAACGGGCCGAACCTCGCAGCGATCGCCTCTTCACCCTGCTCGCTGGCCACGCCGGCCCCTGGATCGTCGAGCACCAGCGAACCGTCGTCGGCCAACCACTCGCGGCAGCGACGAGGCTCACCGTCGTGGCAGGTGCCGTCTCCCAACTGCCGGTCGGCGCGTCCTGGCTGCTGCGTGGCATCCGGAGCAACGAACGCTACGTCGAAGGCACCGAGCAGAAGGAGCTGGTCCAGAAGCAGGAAGGGCTCGGGCGCCTGGCATCGACGCATGCGGCCTTGCTGCCGATCAAGAAGACCGCCGCCTGGTGGGCGTTGCCGCAAGACGAACGCCGGCGCATCTTCGAGACCCGTTCCCAGCACATTGGCATCGGTCTGCGCTACCTGCCGGGCATTGCGCGGCGGTTGCTGCACTGCCGCGATCTCGGCCCCGACGAGCCCTTCGACTTCCTCACGTGGTTCGAGTTCGCGCCCGCCGATGCGCCCGCCTTCGACGAGCTGCTGCGCGTGTTGCGGGCCACGCCGGAGTGGGAACACGTCGAGCGCGAGATCGACATCCGCCTCGTGCGCGACGACAGCGGGAGGTCATGATGGAACGCGACGCGCTCACCAGCACCCGCCTCGTCGCTCAGCCGTTCAGCAGCCGTCCGCGCAATCGCCGACGGTCGTAGCCGAGCGCCTCGGCGACACCGGGCGCGCCGGCGGAGCCCGCCGCAGCAGTCGGGGGCGCAGCAACTCCTGGCCGCCGTCGGGCCCGGGGCCGCGGCCGCGGCCTGGCCATAGCGATGGCGGACCGCCGCGCGAATGTCGTCCGGGGAAGCAGGGTCGTTCGTCGTTTGGTCGTTCATGCCATGGGAGACGCCGGAGTGCTGGAATGGACGCATCCCGCGTCGGGTTTTCTGTCGTCGCCGACATCGACCGTGCCGTGGGTCGCACAACCCATGCTACACGGCCACGGCATCGACGACCTGCTGCAGGGCAGCCGACTTCGAAGGCACCTGCACGTCACGCATCGCCGCCACGAACGCACGCGTGAACACCCTGTCGCCACACGGACCACCGGCCTCTATCCTGCGGACCATGACCCGCCACGTCGTCGTCACCGGCGCCAGCTCCGGCATCGGCGCTGCCTGCGCGCGCGCCTTCGCCGCCCTGGGCGATCGCCTCTCGCTGGGCGCCCGCCGTTCCGACCGCCTCGCCACCGTCGTGCCGGGTGCGTTCCGCCACCCGCTCGACGTCACCAGCCCCACCAGCGTGCAGCGCTTCCTCGCGGCCGCGATCGCCGCGAACGGACCGATCGACGTGCTCGTCAACAACGCCGGCCTCGCACGCGGCGTCGAGAAGATCGCCGAGGGCACCGGCGAGGCGTGGCGCGAGATGATCGAGACCAACGTGCTCGGCCTGCTCGAGGTCACGCGGTCCGTGCTGCCGCGCATGCTCGAGCACAAGCGCGGCCACATCGTCGTGATCGGCTCGATCGCCGCCACCAAGGCCTATCCGGGCGGCGGCGTCTACTGCGCGAGCAAGCGCGCGCTGCAGCCCATCTGCGAAGCGATCCGCATGGAGACGCTCGGCAGCGGCATCCGCGTCACGAGCGTCGATCCCGGTCTCGTCGAGACGGAGTTCTCGATCGTGCGCTTCCGCGGCGACACCGAACGCGCGGCGAAGATGTACCAGGACACGCGGCCGCTCGGCCCCGACGACATCGCCGACTGCGTGGTGTTCGCGGTCACGCGGCCGGCGCACGTCAACCTTGAGACCATCGTCGTCATGCCGACGGACCAGGCGTCGCCGCAGATGGTGCACCGCGGCGGTCGCTGACTCCTTCGCCACCCACACCACCGGCCGCCCCCGCCTACCACGGCAACTCTGCCTGCCGGGCATCGACCTGACGTTCGGCGGCGTGCCGGGCAGTATCGCGATCGCCTTCATCAGCTTCGTCCCTTGGCCCCCTGGTCCCGGCACCGCCACCTTTCATCGGGCAGATCGGTCTCGGCGCTGGGCTCGTCCCGGTCAATGGCGGCGTCATCGTGGCGATCGCCGCGGACGGCCATGGACAGTACTCGTCCCCACGTTGACCAACCCTGCCTTGGCTGGTACCAGCTGGCCGGTGCAGGCCCTCGTGATCGAGGGGAACTGGGTGTTGACCAACACTGCACGCATGCAGCTGCTCTGATGGGTCGGCCCAGTCCGCGATCGTCGCGGCCGCCGCAAGCGCCGGCTATCCGTGGCCGGTGTAGTACACGAACACGCGGTCGGTCGGCGAGTCGGTTCGCTACTTCGGGTCGCCGGTCAGCACGAACGCGGCCCAGGTCCTGAGTTTCTTGCCCTCGTCCCCGCCTTGCAGCCGCAGCCACTTCTTGGCCTCCGCCAGGGCCTCGGCCGTCGGTTTCTTGTTCACCCAGAGCTCGCGATAGAAGCACTCCATCAGCTTGGCAGTCAACTCGTCGTGCACCGCCCAGCGCGTGCTGATCACGCTGCGCGCGCCGGCGACATGCAGCGCGGTCTGCAGCGACTGCCGGCCTTGACCGGGCTGCTGCTCCCCGGACGACCCGTGGCACGCGGAAAGGACGGCCAGTTCGCAGGCACTCAGATCCTGACCCACAAGTTCCTCCGCGGTCAGTTTCGCGGCGCTGCGGCTCGCTTCGACGTTGGCGCCGGCGAACACGAGGTAGCAGAGGGTCATCGGCGCGAAGCCGCGCACAACGGGCTCGAACCTGGCAGCATCGGGCGAGAGCGGAGCGAACAGTGACTCCTGCCGCACGAGCGGACCGCGGTCCACCTCATGGAAGTAGCCATGCGTCGCGATGTGCACGAAACGCTTGCCTTTCAGCATGCGGAGAAACTCCGACTTGGTCGCATCCGCGCCGCGCAGCAGGGTCGCCTTGTCCTTGAACTGTTTGCCGTGGAGTGCCTTGACCGCGTCGATCTCCTTGCCCGCGAACTGCAATTCAGGGAAGTCGGCACCACCGCGATCGGGCGGTGGCACGAGGGGACCAGGGTCGGTCGGCGGCGCAGCGGCGGCAGCGCGGTCGTAGCTGACCCCGCCGACCGCGAGCAGTTCATTGGGCCCGGCAGGCCGCTGCCCGGGTGTGATCAACCGATGCAGTGAGTTCTCGAACAGCACCGTGAACTGCTCGTCGAGGAGTTCCTTGCCGAACGGGTTCGGCAGCGCCTCGAGCGGCACGCGCTGTAGCTGATCGTCGATGCAGAAGTGCAGCACCAGCTTCTTGCCTTTCGCGAGCCCCGCGAGAACAGGACGGAGCCCATCGAACACGGGACGCAGAATGCGGCTGGACAGCTCCGCGGCGGCATCCTTGGCGCTGGTCTTGTCGTCGATGGGGCGACCAGGCTCGCGCGTGGCACCGGCCTGGATTTCGGCATACCACTGGTCGGCGAACTTGCCCACCACGTCGGCGTCGCCGAGGTCGAGTTGCTGCAAGCCGAGCTGCCTGGTGACCACGTGCGCCAGGAGGTGCGGCGTGAGCTTCACGCGAGGTGACGCGACGGCGAGTTCCCACTGCTCGACGCGCCGGTAGCAGATGATCGCGTGGTTGTCCCCGAGTCCCCCGAGCTTCGTCTGCAGCTCCGCGACGGTCACCCGCGGAATGTCCAGCTGCTGCTGTTTCAGGGCGAGCCGCAGCGCATCGAACTCCTCCTTCTCCCGTGTGCGGGTGGCCTTGAGCACGGCGTCGGTCGCGGCGACCGCCGCGGCGTCGTCAGGCTCACCGTCGACTCGCCCGTACACGATCGCTTGCAGCTGCGCGCGCGCGAGGCTGGCCCGGGCCCGGTGGTCGCAGATGCTCGCGTCGTTCGCGGTGCGCGCGAACACGTAGGCGCTCTGCAAGGCGGCGCCGCGCAGCGTCTCGAACAACTCGAAAGCCCTGGTCTCCAGTGTCTGCCTGGGCGCCTTGTCGACCTGCCGGGAGAAGGACAGCACGAAGGCGGTGTTGAGATCGACGAGGCGCGCAAGCTCCATTGCCTGTCGCGCGGGCAGGCTCCAGCACTTGCCGCCTTCCTCTTCGACCACGGACAGCAGTTCCGTCAGCGCGTCCGCCAGCTTCTGCTTGTCGCCGAGTGCGGCCGTCGCGCAGATGGCGTCGCGCGCGAACGCGGAGTAATCGCGCAGATCGAGGCTGGCGCGCAGTGGCAACAGAGTCTTGCCGAACTCCTTGGCGGCCTCCGCGTCCTTGCCGGCGGACCACAGCACGCGGCCGAGATAGGCATGCTCGCGCGCAGTGACCGCGACGCCGTCTATCCGATCGACGTTCTCCACCACCTTGCGCATGATCTGTTCCGCCTCTGCGGCCTGACCGCTGCCGCAGAGCGTCTCGGCGAGTTGCATCTGGTAGTTCCACAGGACCGTGAGCAGCGGCTCCGGCAGGGCTTCGAGCGCCTTCACGGCATCTCGCAGGATGGCAATCGCCCGCTCCGGCTCGCCGGAGTCGCGCAGACAAACTGCCACGAAGCGCTGCACGGTCAGCAGGCGGGGGTCATTCGGCGACAGTACCTCCCGGCGGATCCGCTCGTTCTCCTCGAACAGTTGCCGCGCCGTCTTCAGGTCGCCGAGCGCGCTGTGCGACATCGCGAGTACCCCGCGCGCCCAGGTCGCCGCCATCTCCATGCCCGCGGCCTGGAGGCTCTTCATCGACTGCTCCGCCAACTCGCGACCCAGCAACAGATCGCCGCAGCTGATCTCGGCCTGGGCGAGTTCCCAACGGCAGGTCTCCACTTCCCGGACATCCACGTCCTGCTTCTTCGCGCGCAGGGATTCGTAGCCTGCCATTGCCTGCCGGAGGTAGTTCCGGACCCGCGGGTCGTCGCCGGCCCCCTGGTCCGTGAGGAAGGCCGCCAGGTTGCGGCGCGCGCCTTGGTGCCCGACCGACTCGGGATAGTGCTTTTCGTAGGCGGCCAGCAGCTCCCCCTGGAGCTTGTAGGCCGCTTCGTGCTGTTTCGTCGTGGCTAACGTAACGGCGATGTTCTCGCGGTCCAGCAGCGCCTGCAGCGAGTTCTCGCCGTGCTTCTGCATCGTTTGCCTGGCGATCTCCTGGAAACGGACGAGTGCTTCCGAGGCACGACCGGACTCCGCCATCATCTTCGCCAGGAAGCTCTCGGTTGCGATCTCGGGATCCGCCTCCTTGAGGTCGCGCAGCAGCGTGCGCGCCTCGTCGCGTGCCTCCGGATCGCGCCTGCCATCGACCAGAAGGCGCACGAGTTCGCTGCGCTCGAAGTTCACCGCATCCAAGGCGGCGCCGCCGCGGTCCTGCGCGGCCCGCAACATCGTTCGCTGCACGTCGATCGCCGCGTTCGTCTCCCCGCACAGTTCGAGGGCATGGATCAGGTA
>JAYUCN010000095.1:0-6227 GCA_043740335.1 Planctomycetota bacterium | reverse complement strand
CGCGGATCTCGAGGTCCTTCATCGCGATCTGGAACCCCGCACCGAGGTGCGAGAACTCCTCGAGTGCCTTCAGCCGCTTGCGTGCCTCCAGGCCCGGTGGCTCGTCGCGGTCGAGCAGCAGGTAGCAATAGGCCTTCTCGGCACTGCGGCCGACGCGGCCGCGCAGCTGGTGCAGTTCGGCGAGCCCGAAGTTCTCGGCGTGGTCGATGAGGATCGTGTTGGCGCGCGCGATGTCGAGGCCGTTCTCGACGATGGTCGTGCTCACCAGCACGTCGAACTCGCCGCGCACGAACGCCCGCACGGTCTTCTCGATCTCCGCTTCGCTCATCTGGCCGTGGCCGATCGCGACGCGCGCGTCGGGTGCCAGCGTGCGCAGGCGGTTCGCGAGCGGCTGCAGCTCGGCGATGCGGTTGTGCAGCACGAATACCTGCCCCTGGCGCGCGAGTTCGCGCTGCAGTGCGTCCTGGAGCACGCGGTCGTCGCGGAACAGCACGCGCGTCTCGACTTCCTGACGGCCCGGCGGCGGGTTGTCGAGCGTGCTGATGCCGCGGATGCCGAGCAGCGAGCCGTGCAGCGTGCGCGGGATCGGCGTGGCACTCAGCGTCAGCACGTCGACCTCGGCGCGCAGCTGCTTGAGCCGTTCCTTCTGGCGCACGCCGAAGCGCTGTTCCTCGTCGATGACGACGAGGGCCAGGTCCTGGAAGGCGACGTCCTTGCCGAGGATCTGGTGCGTGCCGACGACGATGTCGACGATCCCCTTGCGCAGGCCGTCCTCGATCTCGCGCCGCTTCGCTGGCGTGCGGTAGCGCGACAGCATCTCGACGCGCAGGCCGAACGGTTCGCAGCGCGCCTGGAACGTGTGCGCGTGCTGTTCGGCGAGGATCGTCGTCGGCGCCAGCACGGCGACCTGACGGCCCGCGATGGCGACGCGGAACGCGGCGCGCAGCGCGAGCTCGGTCTTGCCAAAGCCGACGTCGCCGCACAGGAGGCGGTCCATCGGCGAGGGCTGCTCGAGGTCGCTGCAGATCTCGGCCCAGGCGCGCACCTGGTCCTGCGTGTCGCGGAACGGGAACGCGTCGAGGAAGTCGCGTTCGAGCGGTTCGGGTGGGTAGGGCTGCCGCTGCACGAGCGCGCGCCGACTCTGCACTTCGAGTAGTTCAGCGGCGAGATCGAACAGTGCTTCCTGGACCTGCTCCTTGCGCCGCTGGAAGCCCTTGCCGCCGAGCTTGTCGAGCGGTGCCTTGCCGCCGCTGCCGACGTACTTCTGGACGAGGTGGATCTTGCTCGCGGGCACGAGCAGCTTGACCTCGTCCTGGAAGCAGAGACGCAGGTGCTCCTCGGTGCCGAGGCCCCGGTGCACGAGCTCGGTGCCTTCGAAGCGCGCGATGCCGTGCACGGCGTGCACGACGAGGTCGTTGGGTCCGAGCTCGAAGAAGCTCTGGATCGCGCGGCTCGGCACCGCCACCCGGGTGCGCACGCGGGCCTGCTGCGGCACGCCCGCGAACTCGATGTTCGACAGCGCCGTCGTCTGCAGATCCGGGATGCGGAAGCCGCGGCTCAGGCCACCGAGCAGCAGGTCGACCTTCTCGGCGCGCAGGTCGACGCCCTTGTGCTGGAAGATCTCCTGCAGGCGCTGCCGTTCCTCCTCGCTGCGGCAGAACAGCAGCACGCGCCCCTGCACGCCGCGCACGCTGCGGAGGCGGCCGCCGGGATCGGCATCGCCGGAGCCGACCGCGCTGCCCGCCGACAGGATCTTGTAGTCGAGGTCGTGGCTCGGCAGCGACGATACGTCGACGCGGGGGCACGGTCGCAGCGTGTCCTGCAGTTCCCCGTGGCGGTGGCCGAGCTCGCGCGCGAAGGCGAGGATGCGCGCCGTGCGTTCTTCGATGCGCAGCGGCTCGTAGGCGACCACGCACAGTCGCGCGGGTGCCAGGTGCTTCAGCACAGGCCCGTCTTCGGCGGCCTCGTTCGAACCGAGAGTGAGCACGAACGTCTGGTGCACGGCCGTGGTGCGCTGGCTCGACGCATCGAAGGTGCGGATCGACTCGAGCGTGTGGTCTAGGAACTCCAGTCGCACTGCGGCATCGGCGGCCATCGGGAAGAGATCGATGACGTCGCCGCGCACGCTGCATTCCCCGGGTGCGAGTACGAGCGGCACGGCGCGCAGCCCGGCGGCCTGCGCACGCTGGAGGACCTGGGCGCGTTGGAACGTCTGGCCGGCATGCAGTTCGAGCTGGGACCTGCCGAGGCTCTTCGGCGTCGCGGTGGGCTGCAGCATCGCTTCGATGCTGGCGAGCAGCGGGGCCTTGTCGGCGGCGAAGTGCTGCAGCGCGCGTTGGCGATCGCTCTTCGTCGTCGGGTCGGGCAGGCCGTCGTCGTCCTGTTCTTCGCGCGGCAGCACATGGGCCTGCACGCCGAATGCTGCGAGGTCGGTCTGGAGCTGCAGGCTGTCGACGTCATCGGCGGTGAGCACGAGCATCGGGCGCTCGATCGACTTGTGCAGCGCCGCGAGCAGGAGGCCGGCCGAAGCACCCCACAGTCCGCCGGCCTTGCGCTGCGAACCGAGTGCGATGTGCTCGACGAGGGTCTTCGTCACCGTGAGACGCGCGAAGTCGTCGAGCAGGCGATCGGTCGGGGTGGTGCTAGGTCGGGTCGGGGCCACGGGAGGACGCGAGGCTACGCGAGTACGCAGTTCTTGGCACCTCGCGGTGAGGCGCGAGGCGGTTGCTTCGTGCGAACGTCGCTCTGCGTCGGCGAGCGGCTACATCGGTGGAGGATCAACCGCCAGGCCAGGAACGCATCGCGAAGTGATGCGGTAGCGGCGGTGCGTTGGCAACGACACGGGCATCGCCCCACGGCGGCGCCAGGATATCCTGGGCACGTGCGCTCTCCGCTCCGCATGGTCGTGTTCGCTTCGCTCGCCGCTGCGTGTGCGGCGCCGATGGTCGCGACCGGGTCGGAGCAGGACGAACGCGAACGGCTGCAAGCCGCACACGACGCGACGCTGTGCCTCGAAGTGCGCGGCCGCCTCGATGCCGATGCGCTCGCGCGCGGCGTGCGCGCGGTGCAGGGGTGGTGGAGGCCGACGAGTCCCGTTGTCGACGGCGAAGTGGGCGAGCACGGCGTAGTGCGCATTCGCCTGCCGGCGATGGAGATCCGCACCCCCTCGACCACGGAGATCCTGCACATCGTCGACCGTGCCGGTGTGCACTGGTACTGCGCACTCGACCTCGCTGCGGCGCCGCCGACCGGAGTGTTCGATCTCGGCGAGCTGCGCTTGTTGCGTGAGCCCGACTCGCCGACGGTGGTCGACGACCGCGGCCGCCCGCTGCCGGTGGCGCGTGTGTTGCTCTCGCAGGGTGTGGAGTTCCCCGATCTGCAAGCGGTCACCGACGAACACGGCCACGCAGAACTGTGCCGCGCCGCGCCGTTCGGCGGCGAACAGTGCCTCGTGGTGCACCACGCGGACTTCGCGCCCTGGTGGGGCGCCCCCACGCCGCGCGTGCAGCTTGACCACGGCGGTGAGGTCCGCGGCCGGGTCGTGCTGCCAGCCGGAGCCGATGCGAGCGACTTCGTGGCCCAGGTGTGGATCGACGAAGCAGCGCCGCGACAGATTCGCGGCGACGGCGTGTACGCAGCCGTGACGGCGCCGCTCGCGCACGACGGCAGCTACCGACTCGGCAACGTGCCGTGGGGCACGCGCAGCATCGGCGTCGCGAACCGCCATTCCATCGACTCCCGCGGCAGCCAGGTCGACGTCGAGGTCGGCCCCGCGCCGACCACGGTACCAGACCTCACGGTCGACCCCAACGCGCGCCCGAACTGGGCCATGCGCATCCGGCTCGTCGGCGCAGAGGGACGAAGCGTGCTCGGCAGATCCGCCACGATCCACGTCTCCGATGTCGGCCTGTCAGCGCCGCTGAACAACGGCTACATCGATTGGGTCGGGCAACCGGATGAGCCGTTCGCCATCTCGGTTCCTGGCTATGCACCGAGCGACCGTACCACACACCACACCGCTGAGACGATCCACCTGCGCGGTGGCCATCGCTTGGCGCTGCGGCTGGCGCTCGACTGCGCACGCCGATTGCCGGCGGGCCGCGCGCTGCGCGTGAGCGTCATTTGCCTCGAAGGCGACGACCCGGGCTTCTACGGCGACTCGATCTTCTATGCCTACCAGAACGATCCTGCCGGCTATGGTGCGGCCCTCACCATAGCACGCGACGTCGACATCCTCGTCGCCACTCCGGGCCGCTACGCCGTCCAATTGGAGATCGTGCGCTGGGACGTGGACGCACAGGATTTCGACTCGTTCGCCATCGACGCCGAGCCGCCCGAGTTCATGGTGCCAGCCGGTGCCGAGCGCACGACCGTCACGCTGAGCACGCGCTTCGTCGAAGCACCTCGTTAGCAGCCCGTTGAAGTAGCCGCTCTCGGCGCGCCAAGGGCCGTCGACGACCAGTCGACGCGCGTACTGATGACGGACCTCTACGGTCAGTTGCTCGCTGACGAGAAGGATCGGCTGAAGGCGTTCACCGACGCCAAGAAGGCGCTGCGCATGACCAGAGCAGGTGGACGGCGGCGAGTCCGCGTTCGAAGCTCGCCGGACCCTGGCCCGCCTTCGCGACGCGCTGCCCGAGGAACGGCAGGCCGCCGCGGGTTTGAAGACGTCGAACAGGCTCAGCATGACTTCCGAACATCGCTGCCCTTGCCCATCGCGAGCACGTCGCTCATCGCACGGGGCGATGTATAGACCGCGAGCATTTTGACCGTTATTCTGCTCGCAGTGTATACACGCACCCTGCCACTCCCTGGCGAGTCGTTCTTCCTGTTCGGTCCGCGTGGCACCGGCAAGAGCACGTGGCTGCGCCAGCAGCTGCCGAAGGCGCATTGGTTCGATCTGCTGCGCCTGCCACTGGTGCTCGAACTGACGCGCCAGCCGGAGTCGTTCCGCGGCAGGGTGGAGGCGCTGCCGAAGGGCGCCTGGGTGGTCGTCGACGAAGTGCAGCGCATGCCGGCCCTGCTCGACGAGGTGCATGCGCTCGTCGCCGAGCATGGCAAGCGGTACCGCTTTGCACTAAGTGGCTCGAGCGCTCGCAAGCTCCGACGGCTCGACACCAACCTGCTGGCGGGGCGCGCGATCAGGCGACAGTTCTTTCCGCTCACAGGCGAAGAGCTCGACTTCGACTTTGTCGTCGACGAGCTGTTGGCGACCGGCAACTTGCCGAAGGTCCGGAGCGAACCGGAACTCGCGGTGGACATCCTCGAGGCCTACGTCAGCACGTACTTGCGCGAAGAGATCCAGCAGGAAGCCCTGACGAAGGACGTCGGTTCGTTCACGCGATTCCTCGAGGTGGCAGCGCTCTGCAACGGGCAGGTGGTCAACGTTGCCGGCGTGGCGCGCGACGCCGGGGTCGCGCGGCCGACCGTGGCCCGCTACTTCGAAGTCCTCGTGGACACGCTGATCGGCAGCTGGTTGCCCGCCTGGCGTCCGCGAGCGCGCATCAAGGAGGTGCAGCACCCCAGGTTCTACCTGTTCGATGCCGGTGTGGCTCGGGGACTGGCGGGTCGGTTGCGGGAACCGCTGGAAGCCACGGAGCGCGGTGCTCTGCTCGAGACCCTCGTGCTGCACGAACTGCGAGCTGCCGTGAACTGCCAGAACCTCGGTGGGAGCTTCACCTACTGGCGCACGCCATCGGGTTCCGAAGTGGACTTCGTCTGGGAGCGAGGCAAGAAGCGAGTGGGGATCGAGGTGAAGGCGACGAAGACCTGGCGCAGGGAGAACAGCGCGGTGCTCGCGGGCATGCGTGCGGAGGGTACGTTGACCGGCGCGTTCGGTGTCTACACGGGCAAGGAGCGCCTCAAGGATCGTGGGGTCATGGTGCTCCCGGTCGTCGAGTTCCTGCGCGAACTCACGGCGGGCCGCGTGTTGGCGTAGTGCTCGTCAAGCCGGCAAGCGCGGTCGCAGCCACGCGTAGACCCACGCGCCGAGCATTGCACTCAGCAGCAGCACGAGCGCCGACCCGTAGCCGGCCCCGATCAGCGCGAAGATCGGCCCGGGGCACGCGCCGGACAGACCCCAGCCGAGGCCGAACAGCGTGCCGCCGAACGCGTAGCGCGCGCCCGTTCCCATGTCCTTTTGCGCCAACGCGATCACCTCGCCCGTGACGGCGCGCCGGCCGCCGCGCGCCAGCTGGCGGATCGAGAGCGCCGCGACCGCGAGCGCG